>DATGND010000093.1:0-11704 GCA_035306925.1 Bacteriovoracaceae bacterium
TTACAGGTCTAGGTGGCGGAGTCCTCATGCTCCCCTTGCTTCTTAAGATCTATCGATTTGAACAGAAGAAAGCTGTTGCAACAAGTTTAGTTGTCATAGGTTTTTCTTCCCTTGCTTCTTTTCTCATTCAGATCTCCAAGGGAACTCATTTGAAAATAGATTTGAGTTTTATCGGTCTTTTTATAGGAATAAGTATCACCTCCTATCTTCTCAAGTTATTAATGGAGAGACTTCCTAAGAAAACCTCAAGTAACCTTCGAAAAATTGTATTCACTCTTGTGGTCGGACTCTCTCTTGCTAAGATTTTTAGTTAACTCTACCTTTTAATGGCAACTGGATTGCAACCTCATTCAGAAGAACGAGAATGAGGTGGAATATGAATAAATTTGTTATATCTAGTATTGCCGGGGCCCTAGCTACTTTACCGATGACTCTTGTCATGACCTATTTGCATAAGCGTCTTCCCTCCCATAAAAAAAGTGATCTTGCCCCTCGAGAAATTACAGAGGAATTATCTAGCAAAGCAGGACTTGATAAGTACATGAGTGAGAAAGATGTAGTTGGTGCTACCATAGGCTCTCACTTTGGCTATGGAGCAGCTTCCGGGATCATTGCTGCACCTCTTCTGGATACTGTAAAAAGACCTAAAGTCATTGCCGGAATGGGCTTTGGACTCTTGATCTGGGCAGGTAGCTACTTAGGGTGGTTGCCGGTTTCTGGCCTCTATAAGAGTGCCACTCAAGAGCCTCGCGAACGAAATACACTCTATATTGCTTCCCACTTAGTTTGGGGTGCTTTTCTAGGATTAATCTATGATGCTTTTGAGCGACCTAAAACTTTATCCGGGCTCTCTCCTCAACAGTGATCGAGATCAATAATTACTCAATTGATTTATTGAATGAGTTGCTTCATAATTTATCTGATATCAAGGACCAGAATAATCAGGACAATTTATGAAACTCTTAATCACTCTTCTCTTTCTTTTTTCACAAGCTGTCGAGGCCAGTAACTTCAAATCGCAAGCTCCTAAGGTTGCTGACACTTTAAAAAAGAATTTAATGGGAAATCTGCAAAAGCAAATTGCCGAACATGGAGTACTTAAGGCCCTTGATTTCTGCCATCTCAATGTGAAAGATCTTGCTCAAGAAACGGCTGCCCAATTCAAAGGGGCCTATGAGTTTGGAAGGGTGTCTCACAAAGTTCGTAACCCCAATAATTCTCCCAAAGATTGGATGGAAGATTATTTAAATAAATTTAAAGATAAAAAACAAGGGATGAACGACACTGCGCCTTTCTTTCATACATTGAATAATGGAAAACAAGTGTATCTCGAGCCCCTATGGGTTGCTCCTATGTGTCTCCAATGCCATGGAGAAAATATTTCCAAGAATGTCAGTAATGAGATTCTTAAACGTTACCCACAAGATAAGGCCCGAGGTTTTAAACCTGGAGACTTCAGAGGATTTATCTGGGTAAAAGAAAAGTAAAAAACTTAAAGGATAAAAATGAAAGCTTGGTTAATCCTCTCTTTGTCTCTTTTAACATTTCATGCTTTTGCTGATAAAGGCACACTTAAAGATCAAATTAAATTGAGTGATAAAGGGAAAACGGTCAAAGTATTATCACAACCTTCTTTTAAACTCATTGGACTTGGATTGAAAAAGGATCAGATTCTTGAGAAACATACGACGCCAACGATTGCCGTCCTTATCGTTCAGTCAGGCGCCGTCGATTTTAAAATTTCAGGAAAGACTCACTTACTTAAGGCCGGTGATTACTTTGAAATTCCAGCGAATATTGAACATGAAGTCATTAGTAGGGAAGATTCACTTCTTTATCTGGTCAGATAGAATTATTCACCCATCATGTTCTTTAAATTCTTTAAACTCTTTTCATAAACGGCCCTCTCTTCAGGACTCATTTTCTCTAGTGCTTTTTTAAATTCCTCATCACTCGGTGGTGGGGATTTTTGAAAATCAGAAACGATCTTCTCTAGCTCTTCAGGGCTTTTGTTGCCGTATTCCTTCATTGTTTTTTTTACTGATTTCATTTGTTCTCTGAGTATTTTTTTCTCTGAGTCAGTCATCCCCTGTGAGAGCATCTGGTAGGTTTGCTCCACATACTCATCCATTGCCGCATCAGTGTTAGCTTGAACAAGAGAAAAATTTAAGGCCAATAATACGAGTACAAGAAACTTCATCTAAACACCTTCCCGATACTTAAGTATTGAATAACGTATCGGGAAAGCTTTCTTTAATTCTAAGGAATAGATCAAAAATTAAGACAAAATTCTTATTTAGCTCGTTTTCTCAAGAAGATAGACTTTTTGCAGAAATCCTGTCAGTTGCCTCAGACGAGGACCTTCTGAGGCAGGAGCTTCGCTTTCAACTAATTTAATATGGAAATCTTTACTGTAAAGTTCCTTTATTTCATCTTCACTTATACTGAAAGGAGGACCCGCCATTTCATTCTGATTGTACTCATACACAATGAGAAGATACTTTCCACCTTGCTTTAAAACGTCTCTGACAACTTTAGCATAATCTTTTCGCATCTCATGCGGTAGTGCCACTAATGAAGCACGATCATAGATAAGATCACACTGCTCACTTCTATCAATTTTAAAAAAATCACCACAACTTATCGTCAGACCAGGAATTGAGTAATCAATGAAGTCCCCCTTCTGAGCTTTGGTAAAACTCTCAAAGTTATTTTCAACAAAGAAAGCTTCGACAGCATTCTCGTATAATTCGACTCCCTTAACAATCAAGCCTTTTTCAAGTAGCCATGCAAGATCTTTACTTTTTCCACATAAGGGAACGAGAACCTTTTGTCCCTGCTCAGCCTTCATCAGAGGAAAATGTTTTATAAGCGTTTCATTGAAATGATCTTTATGAAAACCAATTTGTCCTTCTTTCCACTTATCGATCCAGAATTGAGCTTCCACTACTCTCTCCTCTTTTTTAAATTAAATTATAAAGAAAAGGTATCACTTCAATAGCAATTAGAATAATGATAATGATTTCTAAACTTTGGTTTCTTGACTCATTGACCTCTGAGTGAAGAAGCTTAGAAATCTCTGCCAGGTTGGAGAGCTTTTCATTAATCGATCGGGTCCAATCATCAAGCTTAAACCTCTTGGTGGTATTTCTAAAAATGGTGGCAAGATAAAAATCCCCCACCGTCTTAATGGAGTTTTCAATATTCTCAAAAATCTCTGAGATCTCCAGATACATTTGTCCGGCTTCCTCCGCTAGCTGAGAATATTCATTTGAAAAGAGCCCTTTTTTTCTCCCAACTACCGAGCTATAAAGCTGGGCCAGCTTCTCATCTAACACTTCATCATAATAGCGCATCTCAAGCAGCTGATTCAGAGCAAACTCAATAATCAATGCCACGTCCATAGAACCGCTAGGTTCAACGATCAAAGCTGAGTTCCAGTCAACGACCACCATATCATCATCGAAATACTGAAATGAACTCTCCATGATTTTACTGCGAAGCTGATGAGATAAATTTGCTTTTTTCTCTGCCAGTAGTAATTTAGGGATATCCACTTTCAAAGGCAGCTCAGCAGGTTTTAACTCCGGATCAGAGAATTCTTCCACAAAGAAGGTAATATAGTCTTCAAATGTCTCCCACTGATTTAATTCAGGAAGAGCATCTTTAATGTGGTTCTGGAACTCTTTCACCTTTCTTTTAGCAATATCATCAATTTCAACACTTGCATCAAGAGCGGCGGAATACTCCTCCAAACGAGACCATGGAGTATCAATCACCGGGATATGAAAAGATAATGAAGCTGTTCCGAAGTGCCATACCTTACAAAAAAGAGAGGCTTCAAATATCTCGTCTCGAATAGAAAGAGATACCTTTCCCAGATAAATGGAGGTAGGAGATTTAGAAATAATTAAAGAAGAGTTATGCTTACGATCAAGTCTGAATTTTTCTTTTAGATTTTCATTAAAGACCGCTTCAACTTTCTCTAAATCTATCTCTGGTCCCAGGTCAAAAACCCTGTAAATAAGAATTTTCCCTTTTTTTACTTGCACTTCCATATTGACCTACTCCAAATCGATTTTTCTTTTACTAATAATAGTGTAAAACAATGTTAACAAAAATTATAAAAGATCTTATGAAATATTTCTTAATAACACTTTTAATTATGGCCTCACTCCTTTACGGCTGTGGAAGGTTTGAAAATTCGCCCTATGGAGCCGATGCCTATAGTACTCAGCTCAATGAACAAGCTGTTCGTCAGATACTGGCCATCCCCATTAATAAGACTAGCTATAAGGTAGCCTTCATCTCTGACACCCATAATTACTACGATGAGATGGAGAAGTTGGTTAATAAAATAAATAAGGGTAACTATGCCTTTGTTATTCATGCTGGTGACATTACCAACTTCGGCCTTAACCGGGAGTTTCAGACCTCTTTAAAGATTTTAAGAAAACTTAAAGTTCCATTCATAACGACTGCAGGCAATCACGACTTCCTTTCTCATGGAGACATTATCTATAGAAGAATTTTTGGTAGCCCCAGTTACTCCTTTGAATTCTTCGGCATCCAGTTCATTATGATGAATAACAATAACTGGGAGTCAGCGGAAGCAGGGGAAGCTCATGAATGGCTGGAGAATGAACTTAAATCGTCCAAGGCTTCCAGGTTTATCATAACAGCTCACGTCCCCCCTTTTGATTCTGCTCGATACAATAAAGAGGAAGTTCAACGCTGGAAGGATATTATTGCTCCTTATGATGTTCCCTATTTTTTTGGAGGCCATGATCATAATGAAGTGATAATTCCCTTTGGAAATACCACACACGTTACTATCGGTTCAACCGTAAAAAAATATTATTCCGAGATAACTATAACTCCCACTGGAGTGAGCCATAAAAAGATACATTTTTAGTCTCTACATTCTTCTGAGTTTTAATACTCATGCCGCTTACATCGATGCTATAAAAATGCAATTTTCAGGTGAGATCGGTGCGGTTTCCCTTGGAGTCACAAAGAAGCCAAGACATTGGTATGACTTAACTTTTATGTACGGATTCACTCCAAGAAGTGTCTCTCATACAGCAAGTATTGAGACATTTGCTTTCAAACAGGATTTCTTTTTTTTTAAAGCTGATCTTGATGGTCTTACGACTCGTCTTTACACCAGTCTGAATATCTTTCATGTAACTGGACTTAAACACCAAACCAATAAATTCAGAGATACTCCCACTGGTTACTATCCTATCAATTCAGTGAGAGGCCTTCTTGCTTTAGGAGTTCAGACTTCCCTTCCACAAAGACCACATAATAGCTATTTTTTTGAAATAGGAATGAATGACATTTGGATTGTTAATTGCCTCAACAATGAATCCCTTAATCCTCAAGACTATCTCTCAATGGCCATTGGAATAAACTATATTTTTTAAATCATTCCAGAGACTTTTAAAACTCCTTTTTAGTCGTAAAGTGAATTTCCCAGGACTCAATATCCCCATCAAAAGAAAAGGTATCAGCTTTAACAAAGTAATCATGTCGAATTCGACGGGCAGAAAGATCAAACACATATCCTCTAACGAGATGTTTAAGTCCCAAATCAATATTAGAAGCAGTACCTCTTTGAAGGGTAAGATCCTCTCCTCTCGATTTTAAATTAGTGTCACCAAAAATCGTCAGACCTACTCCTCCATAAATCATCGTGTTTGGAAGAAAGAGATAAGAAGTGCTAAGACGGGCCCGAAACTCATGAGTAGGTTCAAACTTTCTCGTTACGCCATCCCTCACGTTTTCTTCTTTTCCTGCAAAATACCGAGTTCCTTGAATAAATGTTTGAAACTCCCACTTGGAGCCAGGAACTTCACTTCCATGATATATCCCTATATTAGCAACTGATCTTCCTATCCAGGTGTCTAATCCATTACGACCTATCTTACGATCCATCACTGATGGTCTAACACCAAAAAAGAAGTCTAAGAAATTGTCTTTTTCTGAAGGTGCACGATGACGATAACGGTATTCAAAATACGGCTCTTGAAAACCATTATTGTATTCAAAGTAAACAGGATTTTCTCCCTTCCTACTTTCACTGGCTTCGGTGAGAATATAATCGGCTTCAACAGTGAACAAATGTTTTCTCTCGTAAAGATATCCTCCCTTAACAAGAAGTTTCACGGCCGGCTCTTGCTCAAAATTAACCTTACCTAGCTCTCTATTGGAACTCAGTTCTGTATATTTAATTCCTCCTCCCATTTCTAAATAAAATTCTTGTTGCGGAAATTCAGTCAAATGAAACAAGCCTGAAGCCCAAGTCGTAAATGAAAAGAAACATAAATATATAAACATTAACATTAAGTACCTACTCAGTAATTTATGCACAATGACTTGTGAGCGAAGGCCCACTTTGTTACTTTACCCCATATTCTATTTTTACTTATCAAAGGAGGCCACCGTTTTGCTGGCAACAAACGTATTTTTTCGAATTATTCCTCGCTCAGAACTCTCTCAACCGACCTACCAAAAAGAACTTGTTAATTTCCTTTTCACAGCTCTCGGACAATATTCAGACCCAATTGAAGACATCTACTCATGCCTTAAGTACATCATGGATGACTCAAAAGGTGGAGAGGTTATCGTAGCTACTAACTCTCAATCCGAACTATGTGGCGTTGTTTTTTTAACTAAAACCAGAATGGAAAGTTTTGTACCACAATATTTACTCGTTTACATTGCAGTCTCTGAAAAAGCTCGTGGGCAAGGAATTGGCCAAGGACTTCTAGAATATATCAAAAAGCATATTAATGCTCCTATCGCTCTTCATGTTGAACATCAGAATCCTGCGAAAAAGCTTTATGAAAAACTTGGTTTTACAAACAAATATACAGAAATGAGGTGGTATCCATAATGGCCAAACTCTACTTATATCGAGATAGACTTCGCCATAACTTTGATTATCTGGAAAAGCAGTTTAAAGAAGCGGATATCGAATGGGCAATTGTTACAAAACTTTTATGTGGTAATAAAGTCTTTTTAAAAGAGATTCTTGACCTTGCCCCCGCTCAAGTGTGTGATTCAAGAATCTCAAATCTAAAAACAGTTAAAGAGATAAATCCCAATATTGAAACCGTCTATATCAAGCCACCTGCACAAGATACAATCAAAAACCTTGTTAGGTATGCAAGCATCAGCCTGAACACTCAATATGAAACCATTCAGGAAATTTCCAGAGAAGCTCTTAAGCAAAAAAAGCGCCATAAAATTATCCTCATGGTAGAAATGGGAGATTTAAGAGAAGGCATTCTGGGAGAAGAACTGGAAAGCTTTTGTGACAAAATCTTTAAACTTAAAGGAATTGAAGTTATAGGTCTCGGCACAAACTTTAATTGCCTTCATGGGGTCATGCCCTCCCAAGAAAAGCTTGAAGAGCTTTGTATATACAAAAAAAGAATTGAGAAAAAATTTAATGTCAAACTCCCTCTTATCTCCGGAGGAACTTCTGTCACACTACCCTTACTATTGAAGTCTCAACCTTTTCCACGGGAAGTGAACCATTTTCGAGTTGGAGAAGCCCTCTTTTTTGGAGTGGATTTATTCAGTGGGAAAACGATAAAAGGGATGTACCCCTTTACTTTTGAACTGGAAGCTCAGGTGATAGAGGTTTCGAAGAAGCCAGATCAACCTTTCGGCGACTTAGGTACAAACCCGATGGGTTTTAAGTTTGATAAAAAGCAGGGAGAAGCTTCAACAGTAGAAAGGGCCATTCTCGATATTGGCATCCTCGATGTGGCCCCTCAATTTCTTATTCCCAAAAACAAAAGAATCAAGGTGATGGGAGCAAGCTCAGATATGCTTGTTGTCGATATTACGAAATCCCGTCATAAATACCCAGTGGGTTCCACTATGAAGTTTGAACTTAAATATATGGGGGCCCTAAGTTTACTCAACTCACGATATGTTGAGAAAGTAGTTCTTTAACTCACCTTATATTTAGCAAGTGGCCTATTGCTCGAGTTTTTAGTTTCAGTTTTCTTCAAAGCCTTCGTTATTTCGAGATGAATCTTCTGAAGAGGAGCAATAATATCAGCTGCTCCAATCTCTACTGCGATACGAGGCATGCCATATACAACAGAACTTTCTTCATCTTGAGCAATAGTAGGAGATCCAGCCTTTTTCATTTTAAGAAGCCCTTGAGCGCCATCATTACCCATACCTGTAAGAATGACTCCGATGGCCTTCGCCCCTAAGTGGCGTGCGACTGAATTAAAAAGCACATCGACTGAAGGTTTATGACGATTCACCCTTTCTCCATCATAAACACGGACATAATATTTGGAATTACGTTTAACCAATTCCATTTGTAATCCACCAGGAGCAACGATGACTCTTCCTGGCTTCACTTCATCGCCATCTTTCCCCTCAATGACTTCAAACGGACAAAGTTCATCAAGTCGTTTGGCAAAGGCCGTTGAAAAGACTGCTGGGATATGTTGAACAATTAATGTTGGAGGGATATTGGCCGGGAGCTTTAATAAAACTTCCTTAATAGCTTCTGTTCCCCCTGTGGAAGCTCCTATTGCAAGAAAGCGATCCTTAATATCTTCTTCTGAGAAAAGTGGAATATGTGACTTCTGTAAATGATGATCTCGTCTGACTCTGACAGAAGAGGCCATAAGAACTTTTTCTCTCATAAAGTCCCCATGTGCTTTAATTTCTTCCAAAGTCGGTTTTTGAAGATAATCGACAGCACCTAACTCAAGAGCTTTCATCACAAGATTACTCTCCTGAATATTAATCGATGAAATCATCACTGTCGGTATAGGATAAAGAGGAAGATACTTTTCCAGGAATGTGACTCCATCCATTTCTGGCATATGAATATCAAGAGTAATCACATCTGGTCTTAAGCTCTTAATGAGAGGAAAAGCTTCTTCTGCAGAAGCGGCCATCCCCACAACTTCCAACTCATCACTTTGAAAAATATTTTTTAGAATTTCTCTCATGGTTTTTGAGTCATCAACAATAAGAACCCTTTTCTTTGCTTCTTTAACTTCTTGCTTAGCAGCTCGAGAACTTTCACTCTCAAGAAGAGAAACACGCAACCTACCTTCATGAGGATAAAAATAAATGAGCCTACCTGAACTTCCACCTACATGCTCACCGACAACAGGAATTCTTAAATCTTTTAAGACTTTTCTCGCTGTCATAATATTGAGAGTTCCAATATCAGGGGTCTGCCCGAACTCATGGATAACTTTTCCACCACCAACAATTTTGGCTTCAAAATCTTTGATAGCAGAGCCATGTAAAGAGTTAAGCTTATCAACAAGGATCTGGATAGCACTGTCTCCAAAATTAAGATCATTTCGAAGACTATTCTTAGCATGGCCTCTATCAGGAAGAGCGTAATGAATCATCCCGCCTATTTTATTTGTTTTCGAATACAAGCAAACAGAGATGCAGGAACCAAGAATGGTAGAAAGAACGATCGGTTCGTCACTGACAAAACATTCTCCGATTCCAAGTTTTTTTACTTTTAAATTCAAAACTTCCTTCCCTTTAAATAGATTGAAGGCCGCATGTACTTCCACTGACTCTTAATGTTTTGGAGTGATTCGGAATGTCCAATAACAAGAACCGCATCCTCTTCACAATATCTGTAGATATTTTGAATAACATTCTCAATCGTTTGATTATCAAAATAGATAAGGACATTTCGACAAAAAACGATATCGAATTTTGAGTTTAGAGGATAATCTGAAGCAATGAGGTTCACTTGTTTAAATGATACCTTGGATTTCAAATCTTTTTTTAAACGAAACCAAGAGGAGATTTCACCTGTCCCCTTAGCAATGAAGCTTTTTTGATAATCCTGCGGAATCTGATAGAGTCGATCCACATGATACACTCCATTCTTGGCCACTTCTAAAACTTTCGTATCAATATCTGAAGCAATGATTTCAAATGTAATTTGAGTATTCTGTAGAACCTCCGCTAGAACGAGCGCTAAAGTATATGGCTCTTCCCCTGTAGAACTGGCAGCACACCACACTCTCAAATGTTTTTTACCTAAGCTTAACCATTTTGGTAAAAATTCCTTCACTAAAAAGTGGAAATGCTCAGGCTCCCGAAACCAATCCGTTTTATTAGTGGTCATAACATTAATAAATGCCTGCCACTCTGGATCGTTTTCTGAAAGGTCTTTCAAATAATTCTGATAGGCCTTGAAACTTGAAAACCCAAGGGAGATAATTCTGGAACGCAGACGAGTCCGCACCAAATCAATTTTTGAATCGGACATTGAGATACCAGCGAGTTCGAATATTTTACTTCTAAAATATTCGAACTCTGAGCTGGATAATATTTCTAACTGCTTTAAATCGCCATCAAGAGCTAACACTTAATTATACCTCTTCAAACCGAGGATCATCTTCAGAAGGAACTCCCCCTTCAAAACTACCAGCTGCTTTTTTCAGAGGTTGATATGAAGTCGCTGTCTTTTTAACACTGGCGATATTCACAACATTTTCTCTTTCAACGACTTTCTTAGGTGCTGAATGGCCAGTTGCCATTGTTCCTTTGGCCACAACTTTTTTACTTTGCGAGGCTCCTTTACCGTAGATTTCATCAATTAAAATATCAATTGTCTGATTCAGAGAATCTGCTTGAGAAGAAAGCTCTTCAGCAGCACTTGCTGACTCCTCTGATGTAGCAGCATTGGTCTGAGTAACCTGATCAAGCTGGTTCATTGCTTTAGTAATCTCTTGAACACCCTGGTACTGTTCATCACAAGCGATAGTGATTTCATGAGACATTTCTGCAACGTTAGTAATTTCTTTTACGATATCTTCAAGCACTTCACCACATTGAGCAGCAATTTGTGACCCTACTTCTACGCGGTTTTTACCTTCAAGTACAAGTGAACTTACTTTCTGTTTTGTTTCGTTAACAATACTTTCTACTTTCTGAATACTGCTCTCAAGCATTGTCGAAATTTCTTTAGCGGCGTTACCACTCATTTGAGCAAGGTTTCCTACTTCTTCTGCCACTACGGCAAAACCTTTACCGTGCTCTCCTGCTCTAGCAGCTTCAACTGAAGCATTGAATGAAAGAAGCTTTGTTTGGAAAACAATATCGTTGATAATTTTTGTTTTATTACCAATTTCAGCGATAACATGAACGATATCTGAAATCTGCTTATTACTCTCTTCAACTTGAGTCATGATAGAGTTATTTGAAACAGAGATATCATCAATGGCCTTAATCATATCCTGAACAACAAGCTTACCTTTTTCCGCACTGTTTGTACTGTTATTAGAAAGCTCATAAGCGCGTTTGGCATTTTCAGCATTCTTTTGAACCATTGAAGTCATCTCTTCAATAGAAGCAGCTGTTTCTTCCAAAGAAGCGGCTTGTTCCGTTGAAGCTTGAGAAAGCTCTTCTGAAGAAGCAGCGATTTGTTGAGAAGCTCCAGCAACTTGAAGAGCACCTTCAGTCAGATTAGAGATAACATTATCGATGGCACGACTAATCATTTTTAGAATGTATGTACTAGTCGTAATACCACAGAACATTGTCAGAAGAAGAATCGTAATAACCATTTGCTGAGAAGATTTGTAATCATTTTGAGCCTGTACTGCTGCATCGTTAGTTAGAGTCATTAATCTTGCTAAAACAGAATCAATATACTCTTCATTGGTATTACTAATAT
>DATGND010000094.1:0-7488 GCA_035306925.1 Bacteriovoracaceae bacterium
GTGCTAAAGGTCGTAAGAGACTTACTGTTTCTACTGGAACTAAGTAATTTAAAAGATGAGTCAAGAAGCCTCTTGTGGCTTTCCTAAATCTCTTAAACTTACCCACAAAAAAGATTTTGAATATTTGCGTGAACAGAGCTCAAGAAGCTTTGTTCACCCACTAGTTTGCTTCCATAAGAAGAGTCGCCTTGGTGCGCCTCATTCCCGTATCGCTTTCAGTGTTTCTCGAAAAATTGGTAAGGCCCATGATCGTAACCGTTATAAAAGGTTATTGAGAGAGGCTTACCGACAAAATCACCAGCTTAAATCCCTCTCTAGAGATCTATTGTTTGTTGTGGTAAAACGACCTGATTTAGAGGAGCAGCTTTTGGCGGCTTTCGATCGTTTAGCAAAACAATTGGTTTCTTTTCATGAGTAAACTTTTTATTTTATTCATTCGTTTCTATCAGTATTTTATTTCACCGCTTTTGGGACCCAAGTGTCGCTTTCATCCTACATGCTCACATTATTCTCTTGAATGTTTTAAGAGGTTTACCTTGCCTAAAGCTTTGTGGTATTCATGTCGGCGCATTTGTAAATGTCATCCCTTTCATGCGGGTGGGTACGATCCGGTACCTAAAGGTTAATTATTGGAGATTTAAATGGGTTCTGAACAAAAAAATGCCTTTTTGGCCATTGTTCTATCAGGATTGATTCTATTTGCTTGGCAATACTATTTTGCACCACAGCAGCCAAAGAATGCCCCTATAGAACCAACCACAACTTCTGCCCCTACAGGGGCAATAGGTACGGAAAGTACTAGCGCTGCTCAAGCAACTGGTCCTATAGAACCAGTTGAATTAGAAACGATGACTTTCTCGACAGCTCGTTCAAGCCTGACTCTTGATTCACAATTAAGAGTGGCAGACATGAGTGATAAAGAAGCAGCTTTTGATTTTGCATCAACAGTAGGGGTGAAGGATCCTTTAAAAGTTGAGTTTAATTTTGGTGATGGATTTAGATCAATTAATTTTTCTAAGATTTCTGATACTGAATATAAGAATGAAACTCATAATGTGACTCTAAAAGTTGAGCCACAAGATAATGGTGTGTTTACTTTTAAAATTCTTTCACCAAATGAGTTTAAATACCGTTTTACCTTTCATTCTGAGGAAAAAAAGCTTGAGAATGGTCAGCAAAGATATTTTGCATACTATAGCGATTCTCTAAATCATCTCGACATTACTGATGATGAGACAGGAGACCGAGTTATCAAGTGGGCGGGAATTGATTTTAACTACCACTTATTTGCTTTCTATTTTGATAAAGAGGAGCCTCTTCTTTATAAGGCCAATCAAGAAGGTAACTTTTCCCTTCATACTTCTAAAGGGACAAACTCTCTTAGCTTTTCTTTGGTGTTTGTGAAGAAAGAATATAACGACCTTACAGCTCTTGGTCATAATCTTAATCAATCTGTAGACTTTGGTATTTGGGGATTCTTTGCCGTTTGGATTCTAAAAGGTCTTCAATTTTTCCATAAGTTTATTCCTAACTGGGGTGTAGCTGTTATTCTTCTTACCCTTGTTATTCGATTAATAACTTTCCCGCTTCAATATAAGTCTTATGCTTCTATGAAAAAGCTTCAGGTGATTCAACCAGAGCTAAATAAGATTCGCGAGAAGTTTAAAGATGATCCTCAAAGAATGCAGAAAGAATCTATGGAACTCTTTAAACGTTCAGGGGCCAATCCATTAGGTGGATGTTTACCGCTTCTTCTTCAGATGCCCGTCTTCTTTGCTTTTTATAAAGTGCTTTATGGTGCTGTAGAACTTGTGGATGCTCCATTCATTCTATGGATTCAGGATCTTTCTAATAAGGATCCTTATTTTGTACTACCGATACTGATGACTCTAGTAATGTTCTTACAGCAGAAAATTACTCCCAATACCATTACTGATCCTGTTCAAAAGAAAGTAATGCTATTTATGCCAGTCATTTTTGGTTTCATTATGAAAGATCTTCCATCAGGTTTGTGTCTTTATATTTTTGTATCGACACTTGTTGGTATCCTTCAACAGCTTTTGGTTTTCTCTAAGAAGACTGCTTAATTTCTATGGAATTTCTGTATTCGGACGAACCGATCATTGCTTGCTCAACATCCGCTGGATCAAATGCAGCAATGGCGGTTCTCCGCATTTCAGGATTTAGATCTCTCTCTGAATATCAAAATTTTTTCTCTAAAGATTTAACAACAGTAGAACCACGCAAAGTGTATTACACAAACCTTATCTATAAAGATCAGGTTTATGATGATGTTTGTATAACATACTTTGCAGCTCCCAAAAGTTATAACGGAGAAAATACATTAGAGATTTCTATTCATGGAAATACTCTTAATATTGATCGCATTTTAAAACTTTTTACCACTCATTCACCAACTCGTTTAGCAGCTCCAGGGGAATTCACTTATAGAGCTCTTAAGAATAAAAAACTCACTCTGGCGCAAGTTGAGGGACTAGATTTATTTTTGAATGCAAATTCTGGTTATGCCCTCAATGAAGGTCTCTCTCTTCTAAGTGGATCTCTCTATGATTTGTATAAAGACCTTTACCAACTTTTTACTGTTCACAAAGCTTCCTTAGAACTTGCCATTGATTTCGCTGAAGACGTAGGGGAGGAGACCGCTCAGGAGCAATACCTGGAAACTCTCAATGCTTTTGCTAAAAAGTTTAAAACCTTGGTTTCAAGAGTAGCCCCACTTCAACACAATATACTTGAGCCTGAAATTACTCTGGCGGGTTTACCGAATGCTGGTAAAAGCTCTTTATTCAATTTTCTCTTGCGCGATGAAAGGGCCATTGTTTCGCCCATTGCTGGTACCACTCGAGATTACCTCTCAGAATCTCTAGTGATTAATGATGTTCGTTTTAAACTTGTAGATACGGCCGGTTTACGTGAGGCTACAGATGTAATTGAGCAAGAGGGGATTAAACGCACAAAACGCCTTTTAAACGCGAGTTTTTTTTCCATCCTTCTCATCAATCCTTTTGAAATTGTGGAAGGTTTTAAAGAGCTTTTAGAACTAAATTTTGATTGCATCTATTTTACCCACGCTGATCAAGAGGGTTTTGCTGAGGCCCGTGCCCATTTGGTTCAAATTTATCCGCAACTTGGTCCTATGGGGGCAGTTAATCTAGCAAATCCAGATAAAAATTTTCTTCCGTCCCTTTATGATCAGATAACTAAAAAGTATTTAGATATTATTTCATCTAAACCGATTTTATTTGACAGACACCGTTCTTTAATTCAAGAAATTGATAGACTGCTTGATAATTACGTAAATCTAGCTAGTTACGAGACTGATGTTGCTATCTTATCCCATGAATTAAATACCTTAGGACATTGTCTTTCTGAACTCATCGGTATAATTTCACCCGATCAGGTTTTAAACTCGATCTTCTCCAATTTCTGTATTGGAAAATAGAAATGTTCCACGTGGAACATTGAGGTAAAAGTAAATATGAATTTTTTTGATGTGACCATTGTTGGTGGTGGCCATGCTGGTATTGAGGCTGCCTATATTGCATCCCAGTTTGATTTAAATGTTGCTATCATTACCATTCCTGGAATTCCCCTGGGCTCTGCCCCTTGCAATCCTTCGGTTGGGGGAGTGGGGAAAGGGCAAGTGGTTCGAGAGATTGATGCCCTTGGTGGACTGATGGGGATCCTTGCTGATAAGGCCGGTATTCAGTTTCGCACCCTCAATGACTCTAAAGGGTTCGCTGTTCAATCCTCTCGGGTACAAATCGATAAAGAGTCCTATGCTGAATGGGCCGAAAGAATCATTGCTACCATTCCTAACATAACCGTTATTCGTGAACGCTTGGTCTCTGCTTATAAGAATGATGATGGATTGTTTGATCTTACTACCACCGAGCGGTCCTATAGGACCAAAAAACTCATTATGACCGTTGGTACTTTCCTTAACGGGAAAATGCACACAGGTTCAGATCAAACTACGGGTGGACGACTAGATTGTGAGGCTTCAGGTGGTTTGAACGATATTTTCTCCCAGATTAAGACTAATTCTGCGAGATTTAAAACCGGAACACCTCCTAGGCTAGATATAGACTCCATCGACTATACAAAACTAGAAGAACAGCCCTCAGATCCAACGGTTCGTAACTTTCATTGTCTGCATGAACCTTTTACTAGGGAATCTGACCAGGTTTCTTGTTGGTTAGCTCGCACTAATGAGCAAACAATGAAGATTATCCGCGATAACAAAGAAAGATCTCCTATGTTCAATGGGCAGATTAAAGGGGTAGGAGCGAGATATTGTCCTTCCATTGAAGATAAAGCTTATCGCTACCCAGATAAAAATACTCACCATGTTTTCATTGAGCCAGAAGGATTGAATCTTCGAACCATGTATCCTTCGGGGATATCTTCTTCTCTCCCTAAAGAAGTGCAGGAAGCCTTTGTTCAGAGTATTTCAGGGTTAGAAAATGCCAAGATTCTCGTTCATGGATATGCAGTGGAGTACGATGTTGTTGATACAACAGAGTTAAATATCACTTTAGAGCATAAAGAAGTGGCGGATTTATACTTTGCTGGCCAGGTAAATGGTACTTCTGGCTATGAAGAAGCCGCTGGACAGGGTTTAATTGCTGGAGCTAATGCTTCTTTATCCCTTTTAGGAATGGAACCTCTCGTCCTGAGTAGGCATGACTCCTATATTGGAGTGATGATTGAAGATTTAACCTCTAATACACGAGATGAGCCTTATCGTTTATTTACCGCTCGTAGTGAAAACCGTCTTTTCATACGAGAAGATAATACCATTATCCGTATTTCCCCTTACAGAGCACAGCTTTGTCTGAATAAAAAGATCGATGCCTATCAAAGATCATTCTTAGAGCAATATAAAGTGCTTCAAGACTTTTGTGATTCGCAGATGATTCCGGAAAATTCTCCACTTTTAGTGAGATTCTCTGGGGAAAGCGAGCAACAGAAGCTTAGTCGTCGTATGAGTGTCTCAGAACTTCTTCGTCAGGCCTGGTTAAACCCTATTACTACTCTAGAGGAAGTGTTAAAGTATTTCGGCATTGATCTTTCATATGACCTTATTAGAACCGTCGCTATTTCTAAAAAATATGATGGATATATCAAAAGAAGTGAAGGGCAGTATGAGAAGGTTAAAAAACTCGATGGAATGAAGATCGACTGGCAAAAGCTGGTAGATTCTCACAATATTTCTTTTGAATGCAAGCAAAGGATAGGACGGATCCGTCCAGAGACATTTGGGCAATTAAAGCTCATTGAAGGAATTAGACCTGCGACTCTCGCAGTGGTAGCAGCAAAGGCATTTTAATGTTGGATTTTTCTCTAAAGTATCTTCATATTCTTAAAACTGATTTAGCAGGACTCAACTTAACCAATATCCTAGATGAGGAAGAGTTTTATCATAAGCAGATCCTAGATTCAGTTAATCCTTACCTTCAGTCAGAACTTTTTCAGGAAGAGGTGAGGAAGAAGGGCATTGTGGTAGACGTGGGCTTTGGTGGGGGATTTCCTATTCTCCCGCTGGCCAAACTCTTGCCGGATGTAAAGTTCATCGGTGTGGAAACACGTCGTAAGAAAGCAGATGCTGTTCGCCTGATCGCTGAAAAACTAGGGATCAAAAATGTCACCCTTGTTCATTCGAGACTGGAAGATTTTTACTTTGACCGACCCGCCGTTATTACTTTCAAGGCAGTGGGTACAATCATGGATTACCTTCCTATTATTAATCATAACTCCAAAGAGACCACAGTCTTTTTCTATAAAGGGCCAAGCTTTGAAGAGGCTGAAGCGATACATCTTGATAAGCTAAAGAGCAGTTGGCAAATGGTGAATTTGCAAGAAATATCTGTTCCTCATACACAAAGAAGATGTTTGGCCTGTTTTAAGGTTGTAAATGTTCCACGTGGAACAAAATACCTTGTCAAACTCTCAGATTACCTTTAAAAATAGGGATTCAATAACACATTTCGCGAGGATCTAAATGGCTAAAATCATTGCAATCGCTAACCAAAAAGGTGGCGTGGGAAAGACGACTACTTCAGTCAACCTTTCTGCATGTCTCGCCGCAGCAGAAAAGCGTACTCTCATTATCGACCTAGACCCGCAGGGGAACGCTAGCTCATGTCTAGGGCTAGAAAAAGAAACCTTTGCTAAGGCCAATATTTATCACGCTATCATCAGTGAAGAATCGATTGAGAACTGTATTTATAAAACAGAACTACCGCTTCTTGATATCTGTCCTTCTAATAACGACTTAGTGGGAGCAGAGCTTGAGCTAGTTCATATGTTTGCCCGTGAAACTAAGCTGAAATTGGCCCTAGAACCAATTTTATCTAAGTATGACTACATCATCATAGACTGTGCTCCATCTCTGAATTTATTGGCCGTTAACGCTTTTACAGCGGCCCATACTTATCTGGTGCCAATGCAAACAGAATATCTGGCAATGGAAGGGTTAACTCAGTTATTAAATACAGTACGTCTGATCAAAGCTTCGCTTAATCCGAAGCTGTCTCTGGAAGGTATTCTCCTTACGATGTACGATTCAAGAAACAACCTTTGTAAGCTAGTGGCCAATGATCTAATGAACCACTTCAAAGATGATATTCTTAAAACCATCATTCCTAGAAACGTTAAACTTTCTGAGTGTCCAAGTTTTGGTAAGCCGATCATTCTTTACGACATCACTTCTAAGGGAAGTGAAGCCTATTTATCTCTAGCTCGTGAAATCATTCTCAAGTCTGAAAAGAAGCCTGAGACTACAGCTCAGAGTAAATTACCACTTAACCAGATTCCAAAATTTGAAGATTACCAGGTAAATCCCTAGGAGTGACGTATGCAGAAGAATAAACAGCAATTAGGTAAAGGAATGGCCGCACTTTTAGGTAATAACCCTTCGGCCTATGTAGCAACGGAAAAGGAAACTAAAGCTGCCCCTATAGAACCAAAAGTTAGAACTGAGATCAAAATCGAAACTCAGCCGATGCTGGTTGATTTGGAAAAAATAGTTGTTAATAAAGCTCAACCAAGAAAGATCTTTAAAGAGAAAGATCTTTTAGAACTATCTGAATCAATCAAGGAAAATGGAATTATTCAGCCGCTAGTAGTGGTTGAAAAAGAAGGGATGTTTGAAATCGTAGCAGGTGAGCGCCGTTATCGTGCTTCTAAGCTAGCAGGCCTGGATAAAGTTCCAGTGATTGTTAAGCGTGCTACTAAAAAAGACATTCTCGTTATGTCCATTATTGAAAACGTTCAACGTTCAGATTTAAACTGTGTGGAAGAAGCCCTGGCTTACTACCAGTTAATGAATGAATTTGAATTAACTCAAGAAGAAGTTGCCAAAAAAATCGGTAAGGAAAGATCGACTATTGCTAACTTCCTTCGAATTCTAAAACTGCCAAAAGATGTTATCGTTCAATTACAAAAAGAAATGCTTTCTTTTGG
>DATGND010000095.1:0-6264 GCA_035306925.1 Bacteriovoracaceae bacterium
TAGGAGAGGCAAGTAATGGCATTAGATGATTTAGATCTTGAGTTTGAAGACGAAGATGCTGAGAAAGAATCAGATGCGGTTTCAATTGATGTAGATCTTGAATTTGGTACAGATACCAATATTGGTATTTCTAAACCTTCGCCAGAGGCGGGCCCGAAGCCCGTTGCCAAACCTCAGGCGGTGGCCCCTAAGCCTGCTGCTCCAACACCTGCCGCTAAGCCGACTATTGTTGCTAAAACTCCTGCAGCGTCAAATGTGCGTCCCATCACTCCCAAGAAGGATGCAACGGGCCCTATTAAGAATGTTCAAGCTCCTGTTGCAGGAAGCTCGGCCCTAAAACTAGAAGCAGATCCTCTTGAGAGTAATGATATTGTTGAACAGCTTAAAGGAAGAATTGAGCAGGTAGAAATTGATGCTCAAATTAAAATTGCTGTGGCCGAATTTAAAACGGATATCCTTTCTGATCTTTTAAGTGATATAAAGTTACTAGAACATCAGATTGGAGGATTACTCAATCGAGTTCATACAAAGCACCCTGATCTAAAACAGGAAGTTTTGATGATAAAAAAACTTCTTTCTGATTTCTCCAGTAAAAAAAGAAAATAAGGATAAGAAATGAGACCTTCTCTTGAAGTCATTTCAGGTATTGAGTGCCTGTGTGTGAAAAATAATAATGCTAAAAATGCAGTCGTCATCTTCCACGGTTATGGTGCGAATATGCATGACCTTTTTCCCTTAATCGAGTTTTGGAATAAACCAGAAACAGACTTTTATTTTCCTAACGGAATTTTACAACTTGATATGGGAGCCTATGGCGGTAGGGCCTGGTTTCCTATTGATATGCAAAAACTTCAGCTGGCCATGATGAGAGGTGAGCACCGAAACATGGATAATGACAAACCTGAAGGGTCTGAAGAAACTTTAAAAAGGCTTGAAGAATTTGTTAATGAAGTCTCAAGTGGATATGAAAAAATTATTATTGGCGGCTTCTCCCAAGGGGCCATGTGCTCAAGTCACTTGATGATGAGACTCAATAAACTGGCCGGTGTTATTCTTCTTTCTGGAAACCTGGTTTATCAAGAAGGGTTGAACAAAAAAGGAGAGCTTCCTTTTTACCAATCCCATGGTCGACAAGATCCAGTCCTTAGTTTTGAAGGGGCCAAGAGGCTGACTCAAAAACTAAATGATCTTGGTTATAAGGGATCTCTTGACTCCTTTGATGGAGGTCATGAAATCCCTATGCAAGTTGTGAATAATGTTTCGAAGTTTTTGGATGAATTAATAGTAGCGAAATAATTCATCAATCGCTAAATGTGTTGAACGGGAGAGATTATATTTAAGTTCTCTATAATTTCTCCTGAAGGCATTTCCAAAGACTCCGTAATTAGCGCCACAGTAGCCACCAAAAATGTCTTTTACTGTTCCTTCACGAGTGATGATTAAAGGATCGCTGTAAAGATTATCAGCACCTTTTCCATAGGTGATGAACTCATAACTAAGGGTCATCATGAAAGGGGCCATCACAGCATATTTATTCTGCACACCCATTCTTTTAAGTTTCATCGAAAGATAAAGAGGAACATAAAAATGGTAAATATTACGATTGAGTTCTTCCTTTAGCTCACGAGGGTAGAATATCTTTTGATAATCATCTTCACGGTAATCAAGAATCATATGAATAGTACTTAATAGTCTTTCCAAGAGTTCCTGGTTTTCAATGAAGACTTTGGACTTTCTGATTTTTGATAAATAGATGTAACCAATGTGCAAACGCTGATTGCTGGTATCCTGAAAAAGAGCGGCCATCACTTTCGACGCTTCATATTTATCTCCATAGTAGGACAGTGCCAGGCTCCACAAATTAGCATCGGCCCTTTCATTAACAATGTGCTGGCTCAACTGTTCATTGGCCCGACGAAGGAAGTTTGCTGTTTGGGGAGAGTTGAGAATTTCGAGAAAGTCTTTTTTAAAGGCTACGAAAACAAAGGAGCTAGGTCTCCAAAGAGTTTTGTTCTGAGGGACAATGATATCGATATCAAGATGGCCCATCATATAACTCAGTATTTCTTGACAGTAGATAGCCTCAAAATAGCTGAAGTATGTTTTGCATCGATTATTCATCAATGACTGAAGACCCATATTTCTTACAAACGAGTTTTCCGCAAGGAACCGCACAAGATTATTGGTTCGTTTAGCACCCGTCTGAGCAAAAGAAGTTGATGCAGAGAGTAACAAAAGTGATAAAATGATTGTTTTCATGGCTTCGGAACTTAAGACAATCGACTTTTTCGGTCAAGTAATTAGCGATAAGTTAATGATGCATTAAGTTAGAGGTACTAAGATTTTAAAATGACGGGTTTTAGGTTCCCAGTTTATTAAGTTTCTCTTATAATGGGCTCCAATAGTTTAACCCTATCTTCGAGTCACTTATGTCACTTCCAAACGATTATTCTTATGTTCAGGCCTCAGATAATACTTTTATTGATGGGCTTTACAACGATTATAAACGTGATCCTTCATCAGTGGATACTTCCTGGCAGCAGTTTTTTAAAGGGGTTGAGTTCGCACTTGCCCGTCCTGAAGGTGCTGAAGGAGAAGTGGTCACTAACCTTGGTAAGGAGTTTAAAGTATACAATTTGATTGAAGCATACCGTGACAGAGGTCATCTTGTATCTACAACAAATCCTATACGGCCACGAATGGATCGTAAGCCTCAACTTGATATCACTCATCATGGTCTCACTAATGCTGATCTTGAAGAGACTTTTGTTATCGGTGAGGTCATTGGGCTTAAGAATGCGAAACTAAAAGATATTGTTGCTCATTTACAGAAGCTCTATGCCGGTAACATCGGTGTTGAATATGCTCATATGAATGATCTTGAAGCCAAGGAATGGTTTAAAAACAAATATGAGTCAACCGTGGTTTCAAGAAACTTTGATCTTAATAAAAAGAAAAGAATTCTTACGAAGCTCAATGAAGCAGTGGCTTTTGAAAACTTTCTTCACACCAAATATGTAGGACAAAAAAGATTCTCATTAGAGGGGGGAGAAAATACGATTCCAGCTCTTGATGCTCTTATCAATAAGTCTAGCGAATTAGGTGTAGAAGAAGTTGTTATCGGGATGGCCCATAGAGGTCGCCTTAATGTTCTTGCGAACATTATGGGGAAAACCTATGAATATATCTTCAATGAGTTTGAAGGTCAGGCGACTCCTGATCTGACAATGGGAGACGGGGATGTAAAATACCACCTTGGTTTTTCTTCCCATGTTAAGACTCCAGCTGGTAAGGAAGTTTATTTAAAACTTATGCCAAATCCTTCTCACCTTGAAGCAGTGGACGCCGTTGTTCTTGGTTATGTTCGCTCTCAAGGAGATGCTCTTTACAAGGAAAACCCTGATAAGCTTCTTCCTGTGATCATTCACGGAGATGCAGCTGTAGCAGGACAAGGTATTGTTTATGAAACTCTTCAGATGTCAGGTCTTAAAGGGTACAATGTTGGCGGTTCAGTTCATTTTGTGATCAACAACCAGGTTGGATTCACCACTGATTTTGATGATGCTCGTACTTCAACTTACTCATCCTCAGTAGCTCGCACTTTAGATATTCCGGTCATTCACGTGAATGGTGATGATGCTGAAGCAGTTGTTTATGCAGTTGAGTTAGCAGCTGAATTCAGAGCAAAGTTTCATAAAGATGTTTTCATCGATATGGTTTGTTACCGTCGTCATGGCCACAATGAATCAGATGAACCTAGATTCACTCAGCCAGCTTTTTATAAACTGATTTCAAAGCACGCTAATCCGCGTGAAGTTTATAAAGAACAGCTTATCGAAGGTAAGCAAATTGAAGCTCAGATGGCCGTTCAATTAGAAGAACAATTTAAAAATCTTCTACAGGAACGTTTTAATATGGTTAAGCAGAACCCGCTACCATATCTTTATCAAAAGCCAGAAGAGCTTTGGCAGAAATTAAGAAGATCTACTCCTAAGGATTTTGAATATTCTCCAAAGACAGGAGTGAAAAAAGAAAAACTTGAAAGAGTTCTTAAAACGATTACGGCCATTCCTGAAAACTTTAAGCCAATCCAGAAAGTAGTGAAGCTTATTGATGAAAGAGGCATTCGTTGGAAAGATGATAAGATTGACTGGGCCCTGGCCGAGCACATGGCCTATGGTTCTCTTCTTCTTGATGGCATTGATGTTCGTATGTCCGGTCAAGATGTGATTCGTGGAACTTTCTCTCACCGTCATGCAGGCATTATGGATGAGAATCAGAATACCCGTCATATCTTCCTTCAGCATCTAGGAAACGATGCTGGTAAGTATATGATCTATAACTCTCTTCTTTCAGAGTATGCGGTTCTTGGCTATGAGTATGGTTACTCGTTAGGAAATCCTAAGGCCCTCAATATTTGGGAAGCTCAGTTCGGTGACTTTGCTAACGGTGCTCAAACCATTATTGATCAGTTTATCTCTAGTGGAGAGTCAAAGTGGCAAAGACAGTCGGGGCTAGTGGTTTTCCTTCCTCATGGTTATGAAGGTCAAGGGCCTGAGCACTCCAATGCTCGTCCAGAAAGATTTCTGCAGTTAGCGGCTGAATGGAATTTGGTCGTTGGTAACTTCACAACTCCTGCTAACCTTTTCCATGCTCTCAGACGCCAGCAGGCCTGGGAATTTAGAAAACCGTTAATTGTTTTCACTCCGAAATCACTTCTTCGTCACCCTGAATGTATTTCGAAGAAAGAAGATCTGATCAACGGATCATTCCAGGAAATCATTGATGATAATGACGTGAAAATTAAAGACGTTAAGCGCCTTCTTCTCTGTACTGGTAAAGTTTACTATGATCTTAAAGCTCGTCAGGTTAAGGATAAGAGAAAAGATGTTGCCATTGTTCGTTTAGAGCAGCTTTACCCAATGCCGGAAGAGCAGGTTTTCAAGCTTCTTGAAAAATATAAAGATGCTGAAAAAGTTTGGGTACAAGAAGAGCCTAAGAACATGGGTGCATTCACTTTCTTACGTCGCTATAGTCAATTTGATAACTTTAAGTGGATTGCTCGCAAGTCTAGTGCATCACCTGCTACAGGATATGCTAGTGTTCACGCTAAAGAGCAGACTGAGATTATTGACTCTGCTTTTGCAAAAGATATTGTATTAGTTTAAAAGGAAATATTTATGATTGATGTTGTTGTACCAAGTGTAGGTGAGTCGATTAGTGAAGTGACCATTGCGAGCTGGTTAAAAAATGATGGTGATATTGTAAAGATTGATGAGCCTATCTGCTCCATCGAATCAGATAAAGCAACTTTAGAAATCTCTGCTCCTCAGACTGGTAAGTTAAAAATTATTACTCCTGAAGGAGAGACAGTTGCTATTGGTGCTAAGATTGCTGATATTGATGAGACTCAAACTGCCGGTGCTGCAGCTCCTGCTGCGAGTGCGCCAGCTCAGGAAACTCAAGCTTCTGCGCCTCAACAGACAACATCAGGGGATAAAAATTATCCATCGCCTGCAGCTGGAAAAATTCTTGCAGAAAAAGGAATTGATCCTTCAACTGTAGCAGGTACAGGTAAAGATGGTCGTATCACTAAGGGAGATGCTCTTGCAGCTTCTGTCCCAGCGGTTTCAGCTCCGAAGTCAGCTGATACAGAACTTAAAAACCTTACAGCTCAAACAATGGCAGGAAGTTTCTCTCGTGATACTCGTCGTGAGAAAATGACAGGTCTTCGTAAGACGATTGCTACACGTCTGGTTGCTGCTAAGAATACAACGGCCATGCTTACAACTTTCAATGAAGTTGATATGTCAGCAGTCATGGAATTAAGAAAGAAATATAAAGAAGCTTTTAAAGAGAAGCATGGTGTAGGTCTTGGCTTCATGAGCTTCTTTACGAAAGCCGCAACTCAAGCTCTCAAAATGTATCCTGCTGTTAATGGAATGATTGATGGAAATGAAATTGTTTTCCATAACTACGCAGACGTTGGTGTTGCTGTTTCAACTCCAAAAGGTCTTATGGTTCCAGTGATTCGTAATGCTGAGTCTATGAGCTTCGCAGCTATTGAATCAAAGATTATTGAGCTGGCAACAAAAGCACGTGACGGGAAAATCACTATTGATGAAATGAGTGGCGGAACATTCACTATTACTAATGGTGGAATTTTTGGTTCTATGCTTTCAACTCCGATCCTGAATGCCCCTCAATCTGCTATTCTTGGTCTTCATAATATTGTTGAGCGCCCGGTTGCTGTGAATGGACAAG
>DATGND010000096.1:0-11133 GCA_035306925.1 Bacteriovoracaceae bacterium
CCATTGAACTCTAATGAGAATTCACTTCGGGTATAAGTAACCGGAAGATCATTTTTCTGACTGTGAAGAAAGTCATTTACAATTGTTTCCAAATCAAAATCAATCTGAAAAGCAATGTCTTGTAATTCCTCTTGGGAAAGAAAGAAAAACTTTTTAAACCAAAAGTCTTCTTCACTAAAACTCATCATAATTTCTTTGAGCTTTAATCGTTTCTCTGTCTCGTAATACGTAAGATAAGTCAGAGTCAGGAGAACTTTAAGAAGATCAATAGAGTCACTTAATCCTCGATGCTCTTCTTTTTCCGCAATCCCTAAAAGGGTAATAAAATACTCAAGGTTTAAGGCCTCTGCTTCTGGTTTAAGAAGGGCCAGATAAAACATGGAGTCCTGGAAGTTCTCTCGAGGCTGATGTTCAGGAAGATCATCAAAGTATCTTTTCAGGTAAGATTCCTCAAAGCGGGCATTGTGAGCGATAAGAGAATGAGACTCCAGAGTCACTAAATCAATTTCTACTTTCTCCCATGGTGGAGCCAGGGAAAGCATTTTATTAGTAATACCTGTTAGCTTAGTAATAAAGGGTGAAATCTCATGCTGTGGTCGCACCAAGCTTGAAAATTTTCGAACTAATTTGGTTCCTTCGAATTGTAAAAAACCGAGATCGATAATTTCATCTACTCCCGGATTTATTCCAGTCGTTTCAATATCAATAACAGACCAATGGCCTAAATTCATAGGAGTGCCTTTATGCGAAGTGACAAGTGATGAGTTTACCATAATTTAATAGGCAGAATTTCGTCAATTATGCTAAGTTTCATTTTACTGAATTAGGAGAATTTCGTTTATGCAAACATGGCTGATGCAAACCCAATCCTTATTAATTGTCATTCTAATGATTGTGGGGCTTTACTATCGCAAAAACCGTTCTCGTCACGTAAAGGTAATGAGTTTGGCCATGATTTGGGATATTTTACTCATTCTTCAAATTGAACTCTCCCGTTCGGCCATTCTTAAAGCCTCTCGTGCCATTGAGAATACTATGATATTAAATATTCACGTAACCATTGCTGTGACCACTGTTATCTTTTATGGAATAATGGTGTATACGGGAAGAAAGCTTTTAGCAGGAGAAAGTGCTATTCGCACTAAACATCGAGTAATGGGTTGGAGCACTCTCTTTCTTCGTATTTTAACTTTTGTTACTAGTTTTTGGGCCGTAGCCCCTAAGGGAACATTATGAGTGAATTTTCTTTTGTCGAAGAACTTATTACATCACAACTTAGCGATGCTAAGGTTTTCGTTGAGGATATGACTGGTACTCGTGATCATTTAGCGATCACTGTTGTAAGTGATGCCTTCAAAGGAAAACTTCTTATTGAGCAACATCAAATGCTCATGGATATTCTCAAAGA
Organism: Bacteriovoracaceae bacterium; assembly: GCA_035306925.1. GTDB lineage: Bacteria > Bdellovibrionota > Bacteriovoracia > Bacteriovoracales > Bacteriovoracaceae > Peredibacter. The sequence goes on from DATGND010000096.1 coordinate 1,409, forward strand.
GGAATTAAAGTCTCGTATCCATGCAGTTAAGTTACAAACACTTACTCATCAAAAATTTCAACAAATGGAGCAAGAAAAATGAGCAACTCATTCAATATTTTAAATAATGCTGTAGAAGAAATTCTTGAAGTTAATAAAGAATTAGAATTAACAGAACAAATTAAGTCACTTCTTAATAGCAGTAAGATTGTTGTTTTCATGAAAGGGAACGCAGATATGCCAATGTGTGGTTTTTCTGCCAACACAACTGCTATTCTTAAGCAGCTTGGAGTTTCTTTCAAAACATTCAACATCTTAAACGATGAAGAGATCAGACAAGGTCTAAAAGAATATTCTAACTGGCCAACTTATCCACAAGTTTATGTAAACGGAAAGCTAATCGGTGGAAATGATATTGTTACAGAAATGTACCAATCAGGAGAGCTTCAAGAATACTTAGCAAATAACTAATTATGAGAAATATCATCGGCTCACTCGACCCAAGTGAAGGCAAAGTCTATATCTGGGGAGCAGGTTTTTCTGGTTTAGTTCTTGGATACTACTTAAAGAAAGCAGGTCTGAGAGTTACCATCTATGAAAAAGAAGCTCGTGCCGGTGGTAAAATTCAAACTCTTAAAACTCCAGCTGGCCTCTCTGAAACAGGGGCCAATGCTCTTTTCCTTAACTACGATGGACTTGAACTTCTTGAAGAATTAAAAATGGATATTCTTCCAGCAAGTCCTAAACTTAAAAGACTTCTCTTCTTAGATGGGAAGGCCCGTTCTCCATTTAGAATCAAAACCATTTTAAAAGTAGCTTCAAGACTACATCGTCGACCTCCTCTACTAACAGACGGATTAAGCGTGGCAGATTTTTTCAGACCTCTGTTGGGTGATGAACTTATTAGTCAGTATCTTAGTACTGTTCTAGGAGGTGTCTATGCCACCACTGCTGATAACCTGCATTTTAAAAGTTTATTCTGGGAAGTCGCAAGTTACTCGCAGTTCAAAAGCTATTACGAATTCTTTAAAACTCTGATGAAGATAAAAAAATCTCAACCTCGTCCCCGCATTAAGGGATCAGTGAGTTTTGAAGGTGGAATGGGAGAACTGGTTAACAGACTCTATGAACTTCTCAAAGACGATATCAGACTCTCAACTCATCAAGAGTTCTATCCAAAAAAGAATACGGTTATCTGTACAGATGCCCACTCTGCAGCTGATCTGTTAGAGAAATATCGGCCAGAGATGAGTGAAGAACTACGAAGAATTAATTATCAGATGCTTAGTTCTGTGACGATTTTTTTACATCGTCAGATTAAACCACTCGTAAACAGTTTTGGAGTTCTTATTCCCAAGAACTCTAACTTCCATGCCAGTGGCATACTCAATAATAAGGCCATATTCCCAGCGAATAATCCTAATATCTATTCTTACACTCTCATCTCTCCTCAAAAACTGACAGAGGAGCAAATAAAAAGTGATCTCAGAAAGCTTCAACCTTCTCTATTAAATGAGGATTTTGAATTTATTCAAATTAACTACTGGCAAAAAGCGATTCCTCTCTATGACTTGAATCGCTACCTTGCTATTGATAGGCTACATACGCTTGCTCAAGACACTAATCTCTGTTTATTTGGAAATTATGTTGCAGGGATCTCTCTGCGAGAAATGGTCAGTGCTGCAAAAAAATTCGCAGCTGACATAAAGTTAACAGGAGGCTCAAATGAGTAAAACAAGTGATTTTCCTTATCTTCATGGGTTCTCTGAAACTGAACAACAACGACTAAGAACTCAAGCCGAGTTTGCCGAATACAGCATCTTTCAAAATATCGATTTTTCTCAGGCCAGAAATATTATCGAAGTGGGATGCGGTGTTGGCGCTCAGACAGAGATTCTTCTTCGACGTTTCCCAAAACTAAAAGTAACGGGTGTCGATTTAAACGAAAGACAACTAACAACTGCTCAAAAATTTCTCGATGATTGTCCTTGGGCCAAAGGACGCTTTGAACTTCATAAAATGAGCGCTGATAACCTTTCTTTTGAAGCCCACACCTTTGATGGGGCCTACCTTTGCTGGATTCTAGAACATGTTCCTAATCCGGCCCAGGTTCTCAGTGAAGTAAGACGAGTTCTTCGTCCTGGATCTGAAATTGTTGTTACAGAAGTGATGAACTCTTCTTTTTTCTTAGATCCCTACTCTCCTAATGTCTGGAAGTATTGGATGGCCTTCAATGATTATCAATATGATAAAGCAGGCGATCCTTTTATTGGGGCCAAGCTTGGAAACTTACTCACTCAAGTGGGTTACCATCAAGTTAAAACAGAAGTAAAAACCTGGCACTTTGACAACCGCAGACCTTCCGTCAGAAAGCAGGCCATCCACTTCTGGAGTTCTCTCCTACTTTCTGCCGCTGATCAATTAGTGGCTGAAAAGTATGTGGACGAGGAAGTTGTCACCAAGGTGAAAGAGGAACTAAGCTGTGTGGCCAACGACCCTAATGCGGTTTTTCTCTATTCCTTCATGCAGGCCAAAGCGCAAGTCTATTATTAATTAATGAATTCAGCTATCCCTGGAAACGAGGTTTTCAGGGATAGTGTCTAAAAATTAAACACTACCTCTCTTTTTTTCCTATCAAGTCCAACCTGTCCCAATCCTTGTTATAATGACTCCAAATAAAGGATGTCCTATGAATAAGTTCCTACTTTCAGTACTTCTTATCAGTTTCTCAACATCAAGCTTTGCTTCATGTTTTTGTAAAACTAATGAGACGACAAAAACTTATCAGGAAAGAAATAAAACCTGGTACGGAATGAAGGTCCGTTATTCATGCCAATATGATTGTACCAATGCTAAAGGTGAAACCGAAAGAATCGAAGGCGTTCATTCCAAACGCATCGTCGGATCTGAAAAAGGAAATGAGATTATTTGTGATGGAACAATCTATGAAGAAAGATATTCATCTGCCACCAATTGGTTCTACTGGCAGTACGTCGGTAATAAGTCATTTAATCCGCAAAAGTCTGATTCCCTGACTCTAAAAGTATGGGCGGAAGAAAATAACTGTCGTTAGAAGATTCGACCTAAGAAAGTTACTCCTAGCTGTAGAGTCTCCCACTTAACGTTCTCAAGATCTTGGGCCTCAACATTAGGAATAATCGTAAGGTAGTTATTCAGCTTATAGGTCACACCCCAAGAAAGAGTATTTCTATAAACGGAGAAGTGGTTCCACTTTCTTTGTCTTGGCCCTGTCTTCGGAGCTCGGTGCTGTAGAACATACTCAGAGTTAAACTGATAGCCCCAAGTATCTGTCCACTTATAACTGAAGATGAAACGGTTATTAATTCTGTAGCGTCTGGAGTTCACATCACTATCATAAATGTAGTAGCGATATGTATTCCAAATCAACATCGTAATATCACGTGTAGGGAACCAAATAATGAAGTTTTGGAAATCAGTTTCTGATTTAAGATTCTGGTCTCGAGAATATTTAGAAAATGGATGTCCGTGAGTTACACGGATACTATAGTTTGCTTTAGGGCCTCTATAGGCGCGATATTGAAATCCCATTAAAACATCACCCATAGTGACGAGATTTCGATCATAGGTATCATCCAGGTCGTTACGGTCACCGGTAACAACATAGAACTCTGGTTTTGAATAAAGAGCAAGATTAGGAGTGATATTATAGGAGATGTTAAACTCATTCAGAAGGCTGATCGGCATCCGGTTCTTTGTACCATCTGAATTATATTGATTATCATCCAGTTTTTTTAAGGTGGTGAAAGAATAGTCCCCAAAGTAACCAATTCTTAAGTTTTTTCTCCAGTTAAGAACATCAAATTCTTCTGGCTTGCTTGGTCTACTACTCTGAACTAAAGCTAAGTCTGAGGAAGCAAAAAGGTGTGTTGATAAGAGAAGTAGAAGAAAAGAAAAAATCCCAGTCAATTTCATGTCCACCTAATGGTTTTAAAGTTCATTGCTGGAACTAGGTTGTAACAAAATAAAACCAAGAATCCTAGACAATTCTATAAAAAAATAAACTTAGAATAAATCATACTAGAAAAATGAGAAATAATGTAATTTATACTTATTGAAACTCTCTTAGGTAAGAGAACTTTAGCTCGTTCCAAAGGGCCGAGTCTTTTTTCTTGGCCATGATTTCAAGATCATTAAATCGCCCTACCCATTGAAGCAACTCTTCTTGTTTCCAAAGTTTGGAAACCTGTAAAATCCCTTTGTCATACTGAGAAAGGCGATCCTTAGCCTCTAGGTAACTTGGGTCCGCCACCTTGATAAGGTGAGACTGCATAAAGAGAAAGAAGCTTCTCATTTTTTCAAAATCACCTTCTAGCTCAATAAGCTGGGTATAAAACTCTTTGAAGTTCTTTTTTCCGAAGATATTGGCCAAATAAAAAGAATCAAGTCTTTCAACTTCTAATAATTCCTTAACCTGATGAAGACTCACTTCGGTAACACTGGGATAATTTAACTTTAGAAGACAACAAGAATTGTAGAACTGTTGAAAAGTATTTTCCAATGAGTTCAGCATCCAGGTTTTCGCATCATAACTCAAAGGGAGTCTTACAAAGGCCGCCGTAAAATCTAAGAGCTTTGTAGTCTCCCAAAAACGTGGTGCTTCAATCTGAAGAATACGTACACTCTTTTCCTTAACAAGTTTTTTAAAGCTTGCCGTCTCCGACTCAAAGTTTAGAATGATGAAGCGATTATCTAATTCTAACTGAACGAGTTTTTCTAAGAGTTCAGCGTTAAGTTCCTGGGCCTGATGGATAAAAAAAGATTCAGATGAACTAAAAAAGCTCAGAGTCATAAACTCATTCTCAATCCATTCATTAGTCACTTCTGAGGCAAGCTTATGATGAACTGTCGCTGATATTTTTTTTAGCAAATGATCTTTAATTAATTTTAAGGATTGAAAATCAAAAGTATTGAGTACAAAAACGCCACTGGCCCCTTCTAAGTGGTCAGGCTTAACAGAAGAAAAAAAATCCCAAATCTGCCATTTAGAAAGCATATAAAATTAGATCTCTTATTGTTTCAGCAGCACTCTCTGCCATTGATTTAACTTTTTTTCTCAGAATTCCACTATTTTGAGTCGCAATGACCTGGGTTCCCTCTCTATCCATGACCTCTCTAACAAAACTGTCTGAAAGAGGAATCATCTCATTTAGGATAACTCTTGAACTCAAAGGAATCTGCGGAGAGATTTCCGTATGAAATAAACTGATCTCTTCTTCTGTAGGTTTCCTTATGAGCACCACTTGAAGATAGAGGATCACTCGAGTGTTACCCGGAATGTAAAAAGCTTGTCTCTTATCGCCAATAGCATCAGGGGCCTTACTTTTGGCCACACGAATACTTCCAGCTCTCAGAGTCTCAGTTAATTTCTCCGGCGATCTAATAATCCCCAGAAGAACGGCATCTGTATTATTGGAATAGCCATTATTGAGTTTCAAACCGGAAAAACTCATTAATTGAAGATAAGTTTGTTGTGTAAACTCAGGGCCCACTGCCGGTAGATTGGAGTAATTGTAAAACATAGGCACAGACAGGGAATTAATCCCGTACTGAGACAATGGGTTGTCCGGATGCCCATAACGATAGCCACTACAACCTAATAAGAAGACTAGAAAAAGCAAATAATGCATAAATAAGCTATACCATGGACAAGTTAGATGAGCTAGGATAGTCATAAAAAAGATGCTAAAAAAACTTTCCTTTAATGGTTTTAATTACAAAGACTTAGACCGAATATCCTCCACTGATTACAAGCGTAAGGAGGATGTCTTCGCCTTTTATCAGACCTTTGATTTTCTTGGTCTACTGAAAAGATGGCCTGAGATTGTCGGACCTCAGCTGGCCAAGGTGACCTCTCCTATAAGAATTAAGTTTAAGTCTTTAGTGGTGGTAACCATTCATCCGAGCTACTCCCATGAACTCTCCTATCATGCAGACGCCATTAAAACGGCTATTTTCAAAGAGTTCCCTCAGCTAAGAAATATTATTGAAGGTATTACTTTTCAGGCCATGCCTCAGTTCTTTCAACAAAAAAACCTTATGCAGCAAAATGAAGAGTTAAAAATTCAACAAAACACTCTTCATCCACGCTCCCCTCAGTATCAATTGCTCCATGCCAAAGCTTCTAAAGTTTTTGCACACATTGAAGATGAAGAACTGAGAAAGACAATGATTAACATTTATATTCAGAGTGCAAAGTAAATCTAAAAAAAGAGATGTCATCTGTTGGAATAATGAGACTCTGAAGAGAAGTCGCCTTGACTTCTTTTTCGATGAAGGAATGAAGAAAACGATCATTCTTAACAACCACCCAGGCACTTCCATCTAAAGTAAGAGATCTTTGAAATAAGCCTAATAACTCTTTCCAGGAATCAATCAAAAAAGACCTACAAACCCCTCGATGTGGATTTTTATTGGGCTCTCCCTTACCGGGTAAATAATAAGGCGGGTTACACACAATGAGATCAAAACGTCTGGCCGGTGTGTATGAAGAAAAAGAAAGCAAAGAAAGAGATGCTTTTTGCTGAGGCAGGAAATTTTTCAAATTAATTTCGATATGTTCTTTAAATTCTTTTTGAACTTCCAGCAGATGAAGCTCACCTACTTTCATTCTTCGAGCAAGTTCAATACCAATGATTCCGCATCCTGAGCCAGCATCAAGAATTGAAGAAGCTTTCTGATGATGTTTACAGACCACATCCACCAGCTTAAAGGAGTCTTCATTAAAGCGATAAAAATCGGGTTGCGAATACTCCATTACTTGGCCTGGTGTTTTATAACCTTATCGACTAAAGAGAAGTTAATATCTCCAAGCTTGATGAGCTGAAAGAGAGAGAGCATAAAGTTCTTTCCCTCTAATTGTTCACGAAGAAATTGTCTTCTCCCCTGGATAAAACTTTTCCCGGAATTCTTTGACCAAAGATCAATGATCTTCTCTGTCTGCATCAAGTAAATAAACCACAACTGATCCGCTTTTTCCCATTGTTTTAAAGTAGGATAAATGGCTTCTGTAATGAGAGGATCAATATAAAAGAACGGCCAATGCCAAAGAGATTGTTCATCCAAGGAAATCTCTTGGGAATTTTTTAAAACTTTTAATCTTTCACTTTCCGATAACTTTTTTAAACGAAGATGATTAACCAGTGCTGGAGCAACCCTCTTCACGTATTCAAGTTTAATGAAATCACTACTAGGCTCAGTATGAATTCTTCTCACTTTATAAATCAGTGTTGGTTCTGAATAAAAATTTAAAATATACTCGCAAAACAGCCTGAAGATTAAACGGTCGGATGGATGTTTAGATTGCTTATCCAAAATATTATCTAAAAACTCCGAACCTAATAAGTGATAAAAAGAAGGATTGAGGCTGCTCTTTTTCCAGTTATAGTAAGGAGCCGTATTAATAAAATCCTTCAACAAATTATCTGAACGAGTAATGTTTCCTAACATTAAAAAAAGCCAGGACTTTAAGAGAACCTCACTTATAGTCTCCTCTGGCATATCTATCAAAATAGTCATCAGGGAAGATTTTAACTTTTGATCAGTTATCAGATTGTAAGGAGAATTAAGAACTTCTGTGAGTAAGTTTCGTCTTTGCTGTTCTTTAGCAGTGAGCACTGGTTTTTGATCCAGAGTCTTTAACCAACGACTAAGTATACCTTGATCAGATTCTGAACTCGCGCATTCTCTGATTTTAATTAAAAACTTTTCGTTGAAACGATCTGCGGGAAAAAGAAGGAACCCCAGAAGGAAGGTATCTTTTTGCAGTTTTTCACATTCAAAACTTGAAAGATCAATTTGAGAAATAACGCTAAAACCATTCAGACCAACTTCAGGGCTAAAGCTCACTCCATCCAGTTCGACCTTTTCCTCAAAAAAACCTTTTTTTTTTGCGGGTTCTAAAATTTCACCTTGAGCGTAAACAGGAGAGATAAGATGAATTTTTGTCATTTCTCCATCAAAGAGAAAACGAATAATTTGCTTACGGTAATAAGTTAAGAGCAATAATAAAAGAACGAAAAAAAAGAAAATAAACTTTAAATAGCTCTGACTCTTAGTAGGAGGAGCTACTTTCTTCTTAGTTTTCTTCGCTGTTCTTAGTTTCGGCTTGTTTTTTTTTTGCTCTTCGGAAGGAAGAGTTTCTTCAGTTACTGAGCTTGTTTGAGCTTCAGAAGCTTCGACATTCTCAGGCAGTGAGGTTGGAGGTAACCCTTCTTCGGAGGAAGGATTTTCCTCTGATTTTTTTTCAGAAGATTCTAAATCCTCTTTAAGGCTATCGAGATTAAAATTTCCTACGAGAGTAATGTCTGGAGATTCTGTTACTTCTGCCGGAGCTTCCTCAGGAGTCGCTTTAGCAGTTAGAATATCTTTGGCTTCACTAAGAGGATTGAATGATTGCCTCTCATTTCCCAAAAGGTAGCGAGCAACCATGTCTTCTTCTCTGATAAAAAACCAGAAGCCATTTCCTGAACAAACTTCATCACCTGGCTTAAGTGAACCATTCTGATATAATTCAACAACCTTCTCCTTAGAGACGGGGCCCAAAATATGATTCGACTTTGTTCTGATCAGCCAGTTTTTATCCATTTATTACCTTGCAAGTAATCCAATTAACGCTGCTAAATCTTGATCATTAAATCTTAGACCCACAGAGATTGTTGCACTCTGATGCCCATCTTTTGATAATAAATCTTCTCCTGCCACTCGAGCAAACATAACGTTCCAAAGTTTAACTTCTCCAAAAAGTCTGAAATTTGGTCCAGCATCTTTTTGATAGTCAAACAATTCAGCACCAGTACGAATACCCCAGTCAGGGAAGAAGTAATCAAGTCCTACCCCACCAGTAGACTCAATGATACCGGCACGTAGACCAAATCTTTGAATTCTTCTACCGATTTGAAGGTTAAATTTAAATTCATCTTTATTAATTCTTCTTTTAGTAACTTCTCTTTCTTTACCGCCATTTTCACGAGTAAAGGTTGTCGTTTCTTTCTCAATTTGCGGTCCAAAATCGTTAGTAACAATACCTAGACGGAAGAATCTTTCAGGAGCTGGATAAATATCAATATCAAATCGGGTATCGGAACCTAGGCGAGTGTTGGCCCCGGTAGAAATCCCGATATCAGCTTCAATATTATTGATTCTATTAACAAGACGGTTAACACTGGAAAGGGTCTGTGACACTTGGTCCACTACCGCATCATCACGCAGGAGTTTTCCTACTGTTCCCTTCCCTTCTTTAACATCAGCAATGATAACTTTCAGATCGGCCATGGCAGCATCAACCTTATCCAGGATCGGCCCGACCTTGGTTAAATCGCTAGCAAAGGAATCTTTTTGTGAACGATCTGTTTCATAAGCGAGCTGTTCTGAAAGCTGCTTAATATCGTTGATGATCTCGTTGATCTTATCTTCATTACCAACAGACATACGTCTTAGACTTGCGGCCATATCATTGATGTTAGTAATGATGGATTTAACCATGTTATTTCCATGCTCATCTCTGAGGGCATCTTTTACACTCGCTGCAATTTCCTTTACTTCCTTAAGAACCGCAGAGGCATCTTCGGCAAGAGTATCAAAACCAGCACCGGCCTGTGTGCTGAGACGACTTCCTTCAGGAAGGGGCTCATCACTTGCCCCAAGTTTTAAATCGATGAATTTATCACCTAAGAGACCAACACTTTTTATTGAAAGGTGAGAACCTT
>DATGND010000097.1:0-11148 GCA_035306925.1 Bacteriovoracaceae bacterium
CGATCTCCCATTGGATTATTTTATGGATCAAAATGAATATGAGATCCATATTCGAGCGCGTAATTTGAAGGCCAATTGTAGTGAAGGATTCTGTGCTTCCTGGACGTACCCTGCAATAGATCAATTTATTGCTCACCCAGAATATCCTTACTTGTTAACTCTCGGTCTGATGGAAGGGAGCGTTTTTAGTAAGACTGCTCTCTTTAATACTGAACAATTACTGTCGGATAATTCCTCTTGTCTCGAAGGGCCCTTTACCTTCCGAGTAGAGAGGAATAAACCAGGACAGACTGAGTCTAAGAAGGAACAGCAAGGACCTGCGCAAATGAGTTGCGGTACACTAGAACCTCCTTCCAATTCTCCTCCGGGCGGTGGCCTGTTATCTCTGTGTCTTGGTTTTATGATGGCCAGTCTTACCTTGTTGCTTAAAAAAACTAAGAAGACTTTGTCTTAACTCCCTCTTTTTTATAGAATATTTATATTCAACCTCATGAGGAGAGTTATGAAACTAACTTTATTATTATTGTCCCTACTCTTTAGTTTTGAGGCTTTCTCTCAAAATTTAATGGAAGAAAGAATTTGGAAAATTTCGAATAGAAAGAAATCTATATTTCTTGATTCGGGTGTTTTTCATTATAACTCAATCCTTGCTGGAACCAGCGTCGTTGGAGTCAGAAACTCCGTAGTCCCTGGTCGAGGTTATGAAAGAGTTGTGATTGATTTTAATACTCAGACAGTTCCTAAAATTTATGGGCTTATTTCAGGTAAGGATAAAAAGATTTCAGTAGATATGTTTGAGACATCTATTTCTACTGATCAGCCTAAACTCAAAAGTTCAAAGTTCGTTAAATCGATTGATTTTATTTCAGTAGATGGTAAGACAGTCACACTAGAAATAAATTTAAAAACGAAAGCTAGTTTCGACGTCTTCTACTTGGAGAACCCTGGTCGTCTAGTTATCGATATTCGTTAATTTTTAAAAGAGGGTATCATGGCCATAAAAGATCTTAATGCTCGTGCCAATTCTGAATCTAATCCTGTGAACGATCTTCCTTCTGAAGTAGTGATCATTCCTATTGTGAATAGTCCTATCTTTCCAGGCATGATTGCTCCAATCATTCTTTCTGAGGATAAGTACACTCCTGAACTGGATAACTATCTTTCAAAAAATAATTACGTTGCTTTAAACCTTGTTAAGTTTAAGGAGTACGGAGAAGGACAAGAAGTCTTTCAGGAGATTGGTGAAGAAGAAGAGTATAACGAAGAGATTCAAGAAAATTATCAGCAGATGTCTGCTACTGAACTTTCTCCGAAAGGAATAACTTCAAAAGATATCTATCGAGTAGGAGTTCTATGTAAAGTTATTAAAAAACTTAAACTACCTGATGGCTCTGTAAATCTTCTTGTTCATGGAATGAAAAGATATAGAGCTGTGGAGTTCACAGCAGATGATCCTTTGCTAATTGCAAGAACAGAAATCTTTAACGATATTCATGAGCCAGATGAAGAACTGGATGCTTATACACGTTCTGTTATTAATCAAGTAAAAAAACTCTCAGAGATTAATCCGTATTTTAACGAAGAGATGAAGCTTGCTATGCTGAATTCTCCTTCCCCGGGTTCTCTAGCAGATCTAGTGGCCTTTGCTCTTTCTCTTGATGTGCCGGAAGCTCAGGACTTCTTAGAAACCCTGGTGGTTAAAAAGCGATTTGCAAAGCTTCTCGTTTACTTAAAGAGAGAGAAGGATGTTGCTGATATTCAGAAAAAGATTACTGATGAAGTAAACGATAAAGTGAATAAATATCAGCGTGAATACTTTCTTCGCGAACAATTAAAAGTTATCCGCTCTGAGCTTGGTCTTGATGAAGATGATAAGGCTAAAGACATCAAGAAAATCCGTGAAACTCTGGAAGAGATGAATATGCCAGAAGAAGCGAAAAAAGCTGCAATGGAAGAGCTAGAGCGTCTGGAGTCTATTCCTGATTCATCTCCTGAGTATAACGTCACTCGCACTTATCTCAATTGGATGGTGCAACTTCCATGGGACAAACAAACTGAAGATGACGTGGATATCGAGCAAGCTAAAAAAATTCTTGAGAAAGATCACTATGGTCTTGAACGCCCGAAAGAGCGTATTCTTGAATTCCTGGCCGTAAGAAAACTAAAACCAGAATATGATGGAACTATTCTGTGTCTTGCTGGTCCTCCGGGAGTGGGTAAAACCTCTCTAGGACACTCTATCGCTAGAGCCCTTGGTCGTAAGTTCTACCGTTTTTCTCTGGGAGGAATGCGTGATGAGGCAGAGATCAAAGGTCACCGTAGAACCTACGTAGGAGCGATGCCAGGTAAGTTGATTCAGGCCTTAAAGCGTGTTGAAGTTAATAACCCTGTTATCATGCTGGATGAGATTGATAAAATCGGAAAGTCTTATCAAGGGGACCCAGCTTCAGCCTTGCTCGAAGTTCTGGACCCTGAGCAAAATAAAACATTCATTGATAACTATCTGGATGTTCCGTTTGATCTGTCGAAAGTGCTTTTCATTGCTACCGCAAACTATGTCGGAGAAATTCCAGAAGCTCTTCTTGACCGTATGGAACTAATTGAACTCTCTGGTTATACCATTGAGGAAAAACTCAGCATTGCTACTAAATGGGTGATTCCAAAACAATTGAAGAAGCATGGTCTTACTACAAAAGATTTTTCTCTAAGCACGACTGTCCTTAAAGCCCTCATTGCTGATTATGCACGTGAGCCTGGGGTACGTGTGATGGAGCAATTTGTAGCTAAGCTTTGTCGTAAGGCTGCTCTTGAAAAAGTATCTAATAAGAAGTTTAAGAAGTTCTCTCCAACAGTGAATGATCTTGAAAAAATCTTAGGACCAAAACGCTTTGAATCAGATAAAGCACAAAAACCTCTGATGCCAGGGGTGGTAACAGGCCTTGCTTGGACAGCGTTTGGTGGAGATATTCTGTTTGTTGAATCAATTCCCTTAAAAGGAAAAGGTTTTAAATTAACGGGGCAGTTAGGTGAAGTGATGGGAGAGTCTGCCAACCTTGCTTACTCATATGTAAAATCCATTCTCCAGGCCCAGATGGAAAAAGATAAGCCAAAGGCTCGTAGGAAAGCCAAAACTGAAACTAAGGAGCCAACTCCAGTTGCAGAAGAAGCTACTGACTTTTTAGCAAGTCATGAGATTCACCTTCACTTACCTGCAGGGGCTACTCCGAAGGATGGACCTTCGGCGGGTATTACGATGGCACTAGCATTATATTCACTGGCAACCAATCAGAAAGTTCGTGGTGATGTGGCCATGACTGGAGAGTTAAGTTTAACTGGTAAAGTTCTTCCAGTGGGTGGAATTAAAGAAAAAGTATTAGCTGCCAAGAGAGCTGGTATTAAAGAAATTATTTTACCGTGGCAGAACGAGAAAGATTTAAAAGAAGTTCCTGAAAGACATAGAAAGGGAATGAAGTTTCACCCGGTGAAACATTTTGATGAAGTTCTAAAAATTGCTTTGAAAAATAAGTGATAAAAAAACCCTCCGTAAGGAGGGTTTTTTTATTTGAGGATTAAATAAATTAAAACTCGTCTGAATCGTATTCGCTCTTCATTGTGTGCTTAACTTTTTGAGCAGCAATTTCTCTTAGAGCAGTAACAACTTCTTTGTTTTTACACTTAATCTGAGCTTGATCACCTTCGCGAAGTTGTTTAACACGCTTGGCAGTTAAATGTACTAGTTCGTAACGATTCTCAACATGCTCTAAGCAATCTTCAATAGTGACTCTTGCCATAAAATAGACCTCTTATAATTAAATAGGGAATCTCCATTTTTAAAGGAGATACCCATTTTTGTCAAAGGAGATTATTGATACATTGCTTCAATTTCTGCTTTATAGTGCTCCGTGACAGCTTTTCGCTTAACTTTTAGGGAAGGAGTCAGGAAATTATCCGTGGTGAACTCCTGGGTTATAATGCAGAACGACTTAATTGTCTCAAATCGAGCTAAATCTCTGTTTACTTCATTTATTTCATTTTGAATAATTCCGCGAACTCCCATGTGACGGGCGAGCTCTTCTACGGTGACCTCTGGTCCAAGACCTAAGCTCTCTAAATCTCCAAGGAAGGACTCCTTCTCAATACCGATGAGTGCTGTAAGATAGTTTCTCTTTTCACCAATAACGACCATTTGAGAGATATGAGGCTTCGTCTTAGCAAGGTTTTCAATTTTCTGAGGGGCCACATTCTTTCCGCCGGAGGTAATGATGATGTCTTTTTTTCTATCCGTAATTCGTAAGTAACCTTTGGAATTGAACTCACCTACATCACCGGTTTTAAACCAACCATCCTCAAAGGCATCTTGAGTAGCTTGAGGGTTTTTGTAGTATTCAGTGAACAGAGCTTCAGATTTAATGAGAATCTCTCCATCTTCGGCAAATTTAATTTCCACTTCTCCCATAGGTCGACCCACTGTTCCTGGAATTTGTTTGGAAAGAGGGTTCAGCACACAAGGGGCAATAGTTTCTGTTAGCCCATAGCCTTCCAGGATAGTGAGGTTAGCGTATCTTAGAAATTTAATAATTTCCGGGGACAGAGGGGCACCTCCCGAAACGAAGTAGCGGACTCTTCCTCCAAAGCGATTATAAATTTTAGAAAATACCGCAGCGTAGGCCGCTTTATATTCCAGAATTTCACGGGTAGTAGGAGAGAGATCCTGATCTAGCTTTTCAAAATATTTTTGAGCAGCATTGACCGCCCATTTGAAGGCCTGCTTTTTTACAAAGCTTCCTTCATTTATCTGTTCCATTACTTTGGCGTAAATTTTTTCGAAGATACGTGGAACGGCCAGCATAACAGTAGGTTTTACTACTGAAATATTATCAACCATCTTCTCCAAAGACTCTGCATAAACAGATTGAATGCCAAATGGTAAAGGGAGAAGGGAATCACATCTACCTAAAACATGAGAGAGTGGAAGGAAGGTGAGAGAGACATCATTCTCTGTGAAAGCGCCATTGGTGCTGGCAATGACATTCATAAGCATTGTGATAAAGCCATTGTGGGTAATCACAGCCCCCTTCGGTTCACCAGTTGTTCCTGAAGTATAGATAATAGACGCCACATCTTCTGGCTTTTGCTGACTGATGAGAGTTTCAAACAACTCTGGATTATTTCTAACTTCTTCAATTCCGATATTTAAAATTTCTTTGTAGGTATAGTACTTAACAGAGTTTCTGAATTTCTTAACCAGTTCAGGATCAAGATCTTTGATTGAAATAATGAGCTTGAGGTTCTTCCATTTTTCTAGGTTAGGAAGCACTCTCTCAAGTTGCTTATCATCTTCAACAATCATGATGGTGCTATCAGAATGAGTGAAAATAAAGTCCACCTCATGGGCCAGATAGCTAGGGTAAATGGGAACTAAGATGGCACGGCTATTTATGACGGCCATATCCAAGAGATGCCATTCTTTACAGGTGTGGGCAAAGAGAGCCACTTTCTCTAGTGGCTGCATTCCGATTTTTAGGAGACCGCCAGCAAGTTGAGCGATGGTGTTTTTATATTCTGTAAATGTGAGACTTTTAACTTCTTGGTTTTCGATCCAGCCAATAGCTTTGTTCTCAGGTGTCCTTTGTACGCGCTGATTGAGTAAGCGTCCAATCGTTTTAGATCCCTGAATCATTAGCTCTTCCTTTGTCTAAATTTAATGTCACGAGTAAAAAGTTAATAAAAATTAGTAATTAGCCAATTTCAAATTGATTACGTTCTTGCAGTTCGGTGGATATGAAAACAGTAATCATTATATCCCGCTGCTTGAGGAGTAAAAAAAACTCAACTTTTACTTATTCTTTCCATTTTAAAGGAGTCTACATGGGCGTTCAAGTGAACTCTCTGGAATTAATTTCTGATCAGAAATTACGAGTAGGTCATGACTATGTCATGAGGGTTAAAATTCATTCTTTGGAAAATAGTGTTCTGAAAGGTTATATCCTTTATCGGAAAGATCTTGATGATATCACTTCACACTGATACTCACGTGATCCCCAATCATGAATTGTGGTATTTCAAAAATAGTATCACTATCGACAAGTTTATGAACCTTAGCAATGGAAGCTTCATCAGAGGAGTGGATTACTTTGAGCTCGCCAATTTTAACTTTATAATTTACTCGTCTCTTATTATCGTAGGGGTTCTGGACTGAAATAATACGGTGAACGTCCAGCACACTGTCTTTGTTGACTCCCTGACCTTTTCCTAGGTTAACGTAGAAATTCTTACGGATCACTTCATCTTCATATCCCATGGACAGGTCCTGACTTAGACTAAAAATCACATAGTCCCTGGCAAAGGTCGGTAAGGAAAAGGTAAGAAGAATAGTTAGAATGATTAGTTTCATAAAACTCCCATAACTTACTTAGCTTGTCGGAGTTTTAAGGGAAAACTTGAGTATATCCCTTGGGAGTGGCCCCAAGGGATAGGAAAGGCTTAGTTTACCTGAATTTTTAAGTACTTAATGTAGTTGGAAATGATATCTGAGTAACGATAATTTTTCAGATAATCATGGGAGAGAATGTAGTTACGTGAGTAATACTGCATAACCCATGGAAGGTCTTTATTAACGATTTCTTCCATTTTTTTCATGAGTTCAAATTTCTCTGCGCCATCTTCAAGAGTTCTGAGTTTCTCAAAGAGAGCATCGAATTCAGCATTCTCATACTGACTGGAGTTAGGTCCAGGAGGTAGATTCGCAGAGTTTAAAAGCTGGAGAACGTTCTCTGCATCTGGATAATCCAGTACCCATCCACCTTGCCAGAACTGTAGTTCACCTTTTCTTGATTTCTCTAAAAAGGCAGGAAACGAATTCAGGTTAACATTAATCTGGATACCAATCTGGGCCAACTCTTGCTTAATGTATTCACCCATCTGACGTTGAATCGTTTCACTACCTCTCACATCATAGGTAAGAGGGGGAAGGCCTTTACCACCCGGGTAGCCCGCCTTGGCAAGGTATTCCTTAGCAAGCTCTACATCATATTTAAAAGGGAGCTCTTGCGAAGGAGAGTAACCAGGAATGCCTGGAGGATAAATGGAGTTAGCTCTTTGAGCGATGTTATAGGTGAAGAGCTCGATATATTTATCAATATTCACCGCATGGGCGATAGCCTTACGGAGATTCAGGTTTTTCCCAACAATAGGATCCTTCATATTAAATTGCAGCCACCAGAAAATGAGAGTAGGTGCCGACTGCAAATTGATTTTGTCTTCGATGATTTCAGGTTTTAGTTTACCTTCTGGCGTAAGAGCTACGTGGTAGTGATCCTTAGTCAGAGTCACAATATCAATTTTCTTTTTCATGAAGTTGAGCCACGCCGTTTGGGTTTCCTTCATGACGGTGATGCGGACGTTTTCAATAAAAGGAAGTTTAGCACCAGCATCTTTAAGAAGGTTTTTCTCATTAGCGTAACGGTCGCCTTGTGTCGGGTAGGTACTAGAAATATACTGCGGATTCTTTTTTAGCAGTACTTCTTGGTTCTGGTTATAGTGAGTGATGTAGTAAGGGCCTGTTCCATAGAAGTTATTCGTTAATTCATTCTTACTTGCCTTAATAGCTTCCTCAGGAATAGGTGCTGTGAAAGTCATTGCCAGAGCATAAAGGAGTTGAGGATAAGGACGAAGAAGTTCGATTTCAAAAGTATGCTCGTCAACAACTCTTAATCCTGGAACATCTGTGGTGAAGAATTTTTCCAAATCACTTCCAACAGCTTTTCTCCATTCGTTAAGGCCTTTAACTTTTTCATCAAAAAGCCACCACCCTTGGCTCGCTGTAGGAACAAAGGCCAGACGTTTGATCTGGTTGATAAAGTCCTGTGCTTTCACTGTTCTTCCCTGAGGAAGATGCTCGTGTGGATGGTAGTGGATACCCTTTTTGACTTTAAAGGTATAGGTTTTACGATCTCGAGAGATAGTAGGAAAGCTTTCAGCGAGAAGAGGTCTTAGAGTATAAGGTCTTTTTAAATACTCCATCTCGAATAGTGTTTCATAAACTTGTCCTACCGGAACTGCACAGACTGTATCGTAACAGTTAGCAGGATCCAGAGTTGATATAGCGCTAGAAATTGAGATCGAGAGAGTATCTGGCTCTTTCTCATTGTTCTTGGCACATGAAACGAGTAACACTAAAGCGAGAAGAAGTAGTTTCATGAAAGAGACCCCGTAATTAGTTTTGCTAGTTCATCAATTTTATTAAGAGGAACGGAGCCTTGAACCATATCTGGCTTACCGCCACCGCGACCACCAAGACTTGCCAGGTGTTCTTTAATAATTGTTGAACAGTTAATATCTTTATTGTTCTTATTGGTTTTAAAAATAAAAGACGCTTTCTCACTATCCTTTGAGTAAAGGAAAAGAATCCCTTTAGGAAATTTATCAACATAGATATCAGAGAGTTTTCTGAGATTGGCCTGATCAACAACTCCAGCATCAACGAGCGCTAAACTCATGCCATTTGAAAGAGTTGTTTGGTTATTGAATAAGTTTGCTGATTCAAAGTTCTGCAACTTATCATTAAGCGTTTCGATTTGTTTGTTCTTCTCTTTTATTTCTTGTTGAAGCTGGTAAATCTTATCTAATACTTTCTCTTCTTTCGCTCCAAAGTTCTTCTCCAGTTCAGAGAATAGAGCTGAGCGATGATTTAAGTATTCAATGGCATTGGTTGAAGTGATGGCTTCAATTCGACGAACTCCCGAAGCCAGCGCTGTTTCAACAATGATTTTAAAGAGTCCAATTTCCTGAGTGTTGTTAACGTGAGTACCACCGCAAAGTTCCAGAGAGAAATCTCCCATAGAAAGAACTCGTACTTCATCGCCATATTTTTCACCAAAAAGGGCCATGGCCCCTTTCTCGGAGGCTTCTTCCTTACTCATGTACTCTGCGCGTACTGGTAGGGCACGGGTAATAGCATCGTTAACTAACTCTTCCACCATCTTGATTTCTTCAGGCTTAAGAGCTTCAGCGTGAGTGAAGTCAAAACGCAAACGATCTGGTCCAACAGAAGAACCTGCTTGTTTTACGTGATCCCCTAAAGTTTTGATAAGGGCCGCTTGTAAAAGGTGAGTGGCAGAGTGGTTGCGCTTAGTAAGCTCACGCTCTGTCTCATTAACGGCAAGAATATATTTTTCACCAACGATTAGAGAATCGGCTTCGTTTGTCTGATGGGCCCATAAACCATCTACTGGCTTAATCGTATCTTCAATGTGAACGAGCTTCACATCCTTATGAAGGATTGAACCTTTATCACCAATTTGACCTCCACCTTCCGCATAGAAAGGAGTTTGATCGAAAATGAGGTACGTTGCCTCAGGTAATTCAAGTTTCTCTAAAAGAGTGGCCTCTACTTTGGTATCGCTGTAGCCAAAAAACTTTGTTTCGCCATACTTTTCTTTGATAGCATAGAAAGCTTTGGCATTGTCCTCTTGTACTTTAAACTTTGAACCTTTCTTAGATTGTTCTTTCTGGCGCTTCATCGCTTCTTCAAAGCCTTGAGCATCCAGTTCAATATTTTTTTCACGAAGGATGACTTCCGTTAAATCCATCGGGAAACCGAAAGTGTCATAAAGTTTAAAAGCAGTTTCTCCTGAGAATTTATCACCGGCTTTAAGTTTGTTAATTTCTTCATTAATTAAACTCAGACCAGTATCAAGAGTCTTTCTGAATTTTTCTTCTTCTAGTTTAAGAAGTTTTTCCGCCAGTGAAGCATTGGCCATGTTATCAGGATATTCTTCCCCAAGAGATTCGAATACACTTGGAACAAGTTTATAAAAGCTGATGTCTTTTAATCCAAGAAGAGAGAGGTGGCGAACAGCACGGCGGATAATTCGACGAAGAACATAGCCACGACCTTCGTTGGAAGGAATCACACCATCAGTGATAAGCATCGTACTTGATCTGATATGATCTGCAACGACTCTGAAAGAAGCTTTCACTTCTTCCGAAGTTGTTGTGTAGTAATCAAGACCTGTGAGCTTTCCAATACTTTTTAGGATGGGCTCGAAAATATCTGTATCGTAGTTAAAGTATTTACCTTGAAGAACAGCGGCTAGACGCTCAAGACCAGCGCCGGTATCTACTGAAGGCTTAGGAAGTGGCTTACGTTTGATTTCACCATTTTCCATGTACTTTTCAAACTGCATGAAAACGTTATTCCAAATCTCAACGTATCTTCCCTCATCATCAATTTCTTGATGTCCTTCAGGAACTCCTGTAGCACGCTCTGGACCATGATCATAAAAAATTTCTGAACACGGGCCACACGGACCAATATCGCCCATCTCCCAAAAGTTAGTTTTATCACCCAGTCTAAAAATTCTTTCTGGAGGAACACCCATGTCTTCGTTCCAGATTTTATAGGCTTCATCATCTGATTCATGAATAGTGACTAAAAGCTTTTCCTTTGGAATTTTTAATTCTTCAGTTAAGAGGGTCCAGGCAAATTTAATGGCCTCTTTCTTAAAATAATCTCCGAAAGAGAAGTTACCCATCATTTCAAAGAAAGTATGGTGACGAGCAGTAAAGCCCACATTTTCCAGATCGTTATGTTTTCCACCGGCACGCACGCACTTTTGAATAGTGACAGCTCTTTTATCAGTGGCATTGGCCTTACCGGTAAAATAATCTTTGAATTGATTCATTCCGGCGTTAGCGAAAAGAAGAGTAGGGTCATTGTGTGGAACAAGACTTGAGGACTTGATCTTTACGTGGCCATTTTTAATAAAGTAATTTGAAAAAGTATTGCGGATATCCTGAGCGCGCATAGTATTCCTTCTCTAGTTAAGATGCCAGAAAAGATTAGCACGACTTCAGAGGGAAATGTAGGGATATTAGATGTTCGCAGCGCAGAATTTAGAATTTAAAACTGCCTCCCACACCTTGCGCTTGTAGCTCACGATCCAGGTTGGCCATCTCTTCCATCTCGTAACCTTCCTGACCAAACTGACCAACATCTACATGAGTAAGCTCTTCGACTTGATAACCTGCTTCGATGGCTTCTGTTGACTGGAAACGAAGACGAGTTCCCGCAAGCGAGCCTGCGGTGAAACTAACCATATAGGCCTGGCGATCAACTTGATAAAGTAAACCGCTAAAAGTCTCCCC
>DATGND010000098.1:0-5457 GCA_035306925.1 Bacteriovoracaceae bacterium
CTGCATAATTTTGATATTCGTTGTGGCATCCCCAGAAAACAAGTTTTCTGGGGATGATTATTTGAGGTGCGGTCTTCTAGGAATATGGAACTTTTCGAAAACGAAACAAAAAGAGCAACACCAATGAAAGGGTGCAGTTTATAAGACATCCCCGGAAAACTTGTTTTCCAGGGAATATCTAAATGAACTATAACACCAATAATGTGAGTCGTTTAAATTAATAAAGAAGAATTGATTTTCTCTGCTCTAGGAATTCTTCCTGATTCTCTCTCATAATGGCCTGATAAGCTTCTTCATCCTGATAGTTTTCTACCCAATGGCGAAGTTTATCTGTTCCATTAACAAGATCTACTGGAACTTTGTGATATTCATACTCGTAAGGAGGCTCTTTCCATTTAAAGTCACTCCCTAACTCTTTGTAGAATTCACGTAGAAGGTATTGGCAAAGTCTCCATGGTTCAAAAGTTTTGCGATCAGTAACATGAATCTGATAACCACCGCATGGAATACCTGCATGTTTTTGGAAGGTAGGTAAAAACACCAAAGGTCTTAGAATGAAACCTTTTAAATTGGCCTTTTCCAGAATAGGTTTTAATTTTTCATGGAATCCAAAGGCTTCAATTTTTGGATGGCCAATGATTTCCAGAGATCTGGTTGTTCCACGACCTTCTGAGATATTTGTTCCCTCATAAAGAACAGTCCCTACGAAAGTATAGGCCGCTTCGATAGTGGGAAGATTTGGTGAAGGCATGACCCATGGAAGATGTGTATCTTCAAAACTCATCTCTCGCTGCCAGCCTTTCATTGGAATCACTGTCAGTTTACAGTCTTGTCCTCCCCAGTAACGCTTATGCATCTGAGCAATCTCTCCCATGGTCATGGCATGACGAACTGGAATAGGATGACGTCCTACAAAACTTGCAAAGTTAAGATCTAAAATATTTCCTTCGAGGCTGAGCCCATTGATCGGATTCGGGCGATCAAGAATCACCACTTCGATCCCTTTCTTCTGACAGGCTTCCATCAGAAGAGTCATGGTGTAAATGTAGGTATAAATTCTTGTTCCTACATCCTGAAGGTCCACAAAGATGTGATCTAATCCTTCAAGCATTTCATCCGTGGGAATACGGGTTTCGGAATAGAGAGAGTAAACAGGTAGTTTAAAATAGGGGTGAGTATAATGTCCGGACTCAACCATATTATCCTGAACATCAGTTACAAAGCCGTGCTGTGGCCCAAAAACTTTAATGAGTCTTTCTCCGAAAACTCTCTTCATGGCAATGAGGCCATGCTCTAGTGCTTTTGTCACGGAAGCACTGTGACAGAGATAACCAATTTTCCCTTTAAATTGTTCTGATAAATTTTTTTCGCTAATCAAGCGATCAAGTCCAGTCAAAACTTGGGTCATCACAAATCCTTTGAAGTAAAATTTCCTATTTATCCTAGCCCAAAAGAACCAAGATAAGTAATAATAAAAGAGATGAAAAAATTGATTGTGCTATTCGCTCTTTTTAGTGGTCATCTTAATAGTGCTACTTGGACTTGGGAAGATGTTGTAGAGCGGGCCCAAAAAGAGAATATGACTCTTAAAACGGCCCGGGAGCAGTTGCTTTCAACGAAATATTCTCAGCAAGCGGCCTTAAAGGGCTTTCTTCCGAGTCTGCGTGCCAATATTTCTGTGGCAAGAACTGGTTCACAACGTCCAACGGCCATTGTCAGTAATGGTCAGGTAATCAATGCTTCTTCCTCAGATATAAGTGATAACGTAGTGACCTCACTTAATTTTAATCAAAACATTTTTTCTGGTTTTCGTGACTATGCTAGTTACTCTCAGGCAAGTTGGCAGACTCAAAACCGCTACTGGACTTTAGAACGCACTAAAAGTGATGTCAGTTACACTTTAAAAGAAGCCTATGCCAATCTTCTCTACGCTCAGGACTATTTAAAACTCACTCGAAATATTATTTCTCGTCGTCAAAGTAACCTGCAGATTGTGCAAGTACGTTACAATAGTGGGCGAGAAAATAAGGGATCTGTTTTACTGGCCGAAGCTTATCTTGAGCAAGCAAGATTAGACGAAATTATCGCTAAAGATAATCTGGAGGTGGCCCGCAAACAACTCTTCTCTTTAATTAATAAGGATGCTTTTGAAGAGTATGAAGTGACGGGTGAGCCTCCATTAATTGATATGAAGCTGAGTGATGAGATGCTAAAAGATCTGGCCATTAATACACCAGACTATCATCAATCATTTTCTCTGGAAAAAGCGGCCGGATATGCAGTGAATGTGGCCCGTTCTGCTTTTAGTCCTTCTCTTGATCTTTCTGCTTCCCTGGCCCGCAATGATCGCTACTTATTTCCAGATGATCAGAACGAGCGATGGACTCTGGCCCTTAATCTCACCATTCCTATCTTTGATGGACTGGCCGATTATTCTTCCACTAAAAGTGCGGTATCAAACCGTTATGCAGCGGAAGCTACCAGAAGAAATACTTATCTAAGACTCATTCCTTCTATTAAGCTTTCCTATAATCAGGCCAAGCAGAGTGAAGTTAAACTAAAAGTGGATTCCCGCTTTAGAGAAGCGAGTCTTACTCGTGCAGAAATTGCCAGAGCAAAATATAATAATGGTCTTCTGACTTTTGAGGATTGGGATATTATCGAAAGTGAGCTCATTAACCGTCAGATAAGTTATTTGCAGAGTAAAAGAGATCGAATTATTAAGTTCGCAGCTTTTGAGAAAACCATTGGAAAAGGTTCGATTAGATGAAGAAAAAAATCATATTACCTCTAGTTTTTATTGCTATCGCTCTAGGAACCTGGTTTTTTCTTTCTCAAAGAAAGGATGAAGTAAACTATAGCTATACTCCTCATGAAGTTAAGCTAGGGACACTTTCGATCAGTATCGATGCTACAGGAACAGTTACTCCAAAAAATCGCTTAGAAATTAAATCTCCTATTGCTGGAAGAGTAGAGGAAATTCTTGTCTCAGAAGGAGAGGAGGTAAAGAAAGGCACCATCCTTGCCTGGACTTCCTCAACGGAGCGTGCCGCTCTTTTAGATGCGGTTAGAACAAAAGGAAAAGAAGAAGTACGTCGTTGGGAAGACCTTTATCGCCCGACACCAGTTGTGGCCCCCATTGATGGAACTTTAATTTTAAAAGGTGTAGAGACCGGACAGAGTTTTGCCAGTACTGATCCCCTTTTTACCATGGCCGATTATCTTATTGTGAAGGCCAATGTGGATGAAACGGATATTGCTCAAGTGGCCAATGGGCAAAGGGCCACGATTGTTTTAGATGCTTATCCCAATGAACGAATTCAAGGTGAGGTCACTCATGTGGCCTTTGATTCAACTACGACAAATAATGTGACAAGTTATTCGGTAGATATTCTTCCAGATGAAGTTCCAAGTTTTATGCGTTCTGGGATGACGGCCAATATCACTATTATTGTTCAGTCACACGATAACATTATCACCGTTCCTCAGAGTGCTATTATTGATGAAAAGGGAGAATCACGGGTTTTAGTAAAACAAGGAGCTTCGTATATTTCGAAAAGGGTCATTACTGGAAATAATAACGGCAGAGAAGTTGAGATCAAAGAAGGTCTTTCTCCAGGAGAGACTATTTATATCAGAAGTATTGCCTTTAAAGGTAAACAACAAGGTTCAAACCCGTTCATGCCAGGCGGACGTAGAAGACGTTAATGAGTGTTATTGAATTAAGAAATATCTTTAAGATTTATGAAATGGGGGACAATAAGCTCACTGTCCTCAATGATATTAATCTTAAAATAGATCAAGGAGACTTTGTGGCCATCATGGGACCTTCTGGTTCGGGAAAGTCCACACTCATGAACTTGATCGGTTGTCTTGATTCAGCTACCTCCGGTGAATATTTTTTAGAGGGAAGAGATGTTTCCTCTCTGCCTGAGGATGAAGTGGCCCAAATTCGTCTCTGTAAGCTGGGTTTCATTTTTCAACAGTTCAATCTTCTTTCCTACTTTGATGCTGCGGAAAATGTGGCCTTACCCCTTTTATATACTCAAGGAAAAATTGATCGTGAATCGGCACTACCTTTTCTAAAAGATGTGGGGCTCCTTGAAAGAGCCGATCACTTACCAAGAGAAATGTCAGGAGGCCAGCAACAGCGTGTGGCCATTGCTCGTGCATTAGTGAATCGTCCGATGATGATTCTGGCCGATGAGCCGACAGGAAACCTGGATTCTCAATCTGAAGAGATGGTCTTAAAAATCCTGGAAGACCTAAATGCCCAAGGGATGACCATTGTGATGGTGACCCATGAAGATGATATTGGAAAACGCGCCCATCGAGTTATTAGGATGCGTGATGGAAAGATTGTTTCGGATGTTCGTAATAGGCCTCTTCAAGAGAAGAAAGAAGTAAAAGAACTAGTGGAACCACAAGCGGGTGTACTCACTATTGAAGAGCACTTTAAACAAGGTTTAAAGCAGCTTCTTTCTAATAAAGTGAGAACATTTCTTTCTATCTTAGGGGTCATGATTGGAGTGGCCAGTGTGGTGACCATGATGGCCATCGGACTAGGGGCCCAAAAATCAATCGAATCCCAACTCTCAAGTTTAGGGGGAGATCTACTTACAGTAAGGTCTGGTATTAGAAGAAGCGCGGGAGTTGCGGGGCAGGCCGGAGCAACGGCTATGCTTTATTATGAAGATGGAGAGGCCATCAAAAATAATTTCCCAGTGATCAAAGGAGTTGCTCCTAGTCTTGAAGGAAGAGCTCAAGTGAGTTTTAGAAATAAAAACTGGAACTCATCCATCATGGGAGTCGATAAGGATTATTATGATCTTCGCAATTGGAAGGTTGTTGAAGGTCGACACTTTACCGATGAAGAGAACACGAAAAGAAGTCGGGTGGCCCTCATAGGAGCTACAGTTTATCGTGAGCTTTTTGGGGGAAGAAATGCCATCGGTGAATATATTAAAATCAACAAGACTAACTTCTTAGTTGTCGGTCTTCTTAATGAGAAAGGTTCATCTGGCTTTCGTGATCAAGATGATGTGATTATGGTGCCTATAGAAACCGCTAAACGCAGACTCTTCGGTAGAAACACTGTGGATACCATTGATGTTCAAATTCCTAATGATATTGATAGCAATGCTTTAGTTGATCAGATTAAAGCTTTTTTAAATGCACGTCACAGAATTCCTCCTTCGGCCCAGGACGATGCTTTTATGGTGTGGAATATGGCCGATATGAAAAACGCCATCATGCAATCCAACCAAACGATGACTCTTTTATTGACGGTCATTGCGGCCATTTCTCTGATTGTAGGAGGAATCGGGATTATGAATATCATGTTAGTGTCAGTGAAAGAACGCACCCGTGAGATCGGACTTCGTAAGGCCATTGGGGCAAGGCCCAAGGATATCCTTTCGCAATTTTTAGTGGAATCAGTGGTGGTGGGAATTTTGG
>DATGND010000099.1:0-4871 GCA_035306925.1 Bacteriovoracaceae bacterium
ACAATTTTATTTTCAGAGTTAGAAAAATGGGTGCCCCTTATTCAAGAAGATAATCCAGAAGTGCTGCTGACTTTGAACGACTTGATGGGATTGTTTAAGGGAGCATCTCTACAAGTATTATTTCAATTCTATTCAAACTTCTTAGAGAGAAACACTGAGTTTTTCTTTCATTACTTTCCGATAGCCAAAGACCCTAACTGTATAGTCGCCAAGTATGCTTGGAATCACGAGAATTCTTTAAACGAAGAAAGATTATTACTGAGAAAAAATCAAATTGAAGGACTGGCCGGTAAAATAGAGGCAGGAAAAACAGATTTTGCTTCTAACTGTCTTCTTGTTATAAGAGTTGAGTCTAGTAAATTACCTCAGCCTTCGGAAAACCCATGATTCAAGCAATAAACCTATCTAAAAGTTATGGACCACAAGAATTATTTTCTCAGTTAAGTTTTAATCTCTCCAAGGGAGAGAGAGTCGGACTAGTGGGAAGAAATGGTTGTGGAAAATCCACACTATTCAAAATAATTCTGGGTGAAGAATCAAGTGACTCAGGTGAAATAATTATTCCTAAGAATTATGTCATCGGGAGTCTTAAGCAGCATCTTGATTTTAGTAAAAATAATATTCTGGATGAAGTCATGTCAGCTGTCCGAAATATGGAAGAGTTCGAACAGTATAAAGCAGAAAAAATGCTTATGGGCCTGGGATTTAAATTAGAAGACTTCAAGAAACCAGCTTCTGCTTTTTCTGGTGGGTATCAGATTAGGCTTAACCTTGCTAAGGTTTTACTTTCAGAGCCTGATTGCCTTCTCTTGGATGAGCCTACTAACTATTTAGATATTGTTTCCATGAGATGGTTGTCCCAATTCCTGAGAAGCTTTCCAGGAGAGTTAATTATAATCACTCACGATCGCCACTTCATGGATAGTGTCACAACCCATACGATGGGAATTTGGAGAGGGAAGATTTTAAAAATTCCAGGGGGAACGCAAAAATATCTGGATCAACTTATCAGTGAAGAAGAGCTCTATGAGAAAACCAGGGCCAATCAAGAAAAGAGAAAAAAAGAACTAGAAGAGTTTGTTAATCGTTTTCGGGCAAAGGCCACCAAGGCAGCTCAGGCCCAATCACGATTGAAACTCTTAGAGAAGATGCCTTCTATGGAAGCTCTAGCGATGGTTTCCAATCTGGATTTTGAATTTAACTTTAAAGAGTGTCCAGGGAAGATTTTATTGGAAGCTAAGAATCTTTCATTCGGTTATTCCGAAGAAAATCTTTTTAGTGGATTAGATCTTACCATCGGACGAAATGATAAAATTGGAATTATTGGAAAGAATGGTAAGGGAAAAACAACACTGTTAAATGTTCTGGCCAAGGAGTTAGAACCGAGAACTGGTTCAGTAAATTATAATGTGAATTTATTACTAGGGCATTTCGGACAAACCAATGTCAATCGCCTTAATCTTGAAAACACCATTGAGCAAGAAGTAGCAAGCGCTGCTCCTGATTTACCTCTTCAAAGAATTCGATCCATTTGTGGAATTATGATGTTTTCGGGAGAACTTGCTCAAAAGAAAATTAAAGTTCTCTCTGGTGGAGAAAGAGCAAGAGTCCTGCTTGCTAAACTTCTAGCACATCCGACAAATATTTTATTCCTGGATGAACCAACAAACCATCTCGATCAAGAAAGTGTGGAAGCTCTTATCTCTGAACTGGAAATCTATCCTGGAGCAGTTGTTATGGTTACTCACTCTGAGGAAATGTTAAAAAGAGTGGCCCAGAAGATAGTTGTTTTCCATAAGGGGGGAGCAGAACTCATCAATGAATCCTATCAAGATTTTCTAGATAAAATAGGATGGGAGGATGAATCAGTTAAAGAGGTAAAGGTTAAGGAGAAGCCTAATAGACAGGAGTTAAAACGTCTTCGCTCTGAGATGATCATCGCTAGAGGTAGGGAACTTAATCCTTTAAAGAAGAAGATGGAAAGTTTGGAGTCTTCCATTATGAAGAATGAAGAGGAAATCGGAACTCTTGAAAATGAATTGATTGAACTTGCGCAAAATGGTGAGTCAAAGAGGATCCAAGAAAGCTCTCAACGAGTGAGCTTTTTAAGAAAAGAAGTCGACCAAATGATGGATGAGCTGGTTGAACTGACTACCAAACACGATGACATCTTCTCTTCTTATGAAGAAAAACTCAAAGAGTTAGAAGTTTAGAATAATAAGCTGAACTTTTAGCAAGTGTCTGGATATAAGGGATAATATCCTCCTGAAGATGGGGAGGAAGTTCCTTAAAAGAAATGATATGTTTTTCAGGAACATATCTAAATGTGAAGTTAATTCTTCTCGTTCTAAAACCTTCTATTTCTGGCCCCAAGTTTTCTTTACTCTTATCTTCCACTCTTTGAACTCTATGAAAAGCTTTAGTCTTCCACTTATCCCCAGCAAATATTTGTAAGGAAGAGTCATCAAGCCATTGAGAAAAAATAATATTGTTTTGTCCTAGATTAGATTTCCCATTAACAAATTGGAAGAAAGCCTTTTCTCCTAAAGAAAGAGAGGCTACCGGTCCAGGTTCAAAATCTTTATGTTCTCCAACCCTGGCACGATCGATCCATTTACCATCTTCTAACTTGGTTCCATAAAAATTGATAAGACAGGTGTTGAGCTTCCACCCTTCGGGTATAAAGGTTTTAGGAATTCGTTTTTTCACAATAAATTCAATGCGTGCAACCAGAGAGCTTAGTAGCTCAGGATAGGGTTCTGCCTGGATACATCGATTATCAATACCCTTAGGAGGGTGATAATAGTCTAAGCAAGCAAATTGCCAATTACCTAGCCAATAGACTGGACGTAAAAGAGGACGTTGCTGATCTCCTTCAGGGGGAGGATTAGAAGCTGAAAATCTCATTTCCCAGAGTGGGGACAAGGTAGAGAGCCACTGGAGTAATCGGGCCCTTTCTTCTCTATTAATGAAAGGAAATTGATAATAAAGTCCAAGAGGTAACTTATTTACTTTCATAGCTATAGTGATACTAAGGCCAGAAGTTATTGGCCAATTTCTCCTAGCTCTTCATTACTTATTGGAAAGTCCCACATTTCGATCAGAGCATAGGGCATTGGCAGTTTATCCCACCAAAGTTTGTATTTGTTTTTTAAGTAAGAGTTTATCTGGGACTCATATTCAACGTTTTCTGATTCTCGTTCAAGGAGAAGCTCTTTTTCCGAATAGCAGTGATCACTAGTAGCTTTTATTTGAGGATGGTGTGAATTGAAGGCCAGGCAACCGTAGGGTTTGATTTCAACTGGTAAGGGACAGCCTAACTCAGAATGATTGAAGAATGGACAAGTGTATGTTCGTCGTACAAATGATTTAGGCCCATGGCCAATGATATGGTCGAGTCGGTATTTTTTTATGGTGCTTTGGATTTTTTCTTTGAGTTCAGGTGTTTTTTGTTTTGTTGTTTGCAGCCAGATGAGTATCTCGCTAGTTTCTAAGGGGGTGGTCATCATAGAATTGGATTCAAAGGTGCAGCATGTGCCGGGACAATTTTTGCAATCTTGTCCCAGAGAAGACAGTTGGATCATTCTTCTTATGATATTTTCTCTTCGATTTTTGACCATGCTAGAAAATAATTTTTCTTAAAAAAGACGTCAAGAACCGAATAAGGCTTCCAGTTGAAAAGTGACAAATGGGTTTCTGCGAAACGAGTATTTTTTGGGGAAATCTAGTCCGGTATTAATATCAAAATAGATCCAGCGTTCATACAAATCCCGACGATATCTTACTATAACTCGATAGTTATCCAGTATCCAGGGACCTTCTTCCTCAATAATTGAGTGCGCAGTTGCTGAGTAACTCATTCCATCTCGCTCAGTTAATTGATGAATTAATTGCGGACCATGTTGAGTGGCAAGCTGTCTGCTTAATACTTTCCATGTTTTACTATTGATAACTCGAAAGAGAAGATTTGCTGTTAAAGAGTAGTCACTGGTAAAGCTGGTCTCTTCTCTCAGGCCATCCTCTTCTGTAATGTAGGTAACTTCTTCTAGAAAACGGTGAGTCCAGTTCGTAAAAATAATGTTCTTTCTTAGACGGCCTCTGATAACTGCTTTTGGTGGAATACTGGCATTGATTCCTAAATCTGCGTTAAAGTACCAATCTCTTCTGGATCTTGCAGGAATGGGGGTATCAGATGAAACAGGGGCTTCTTTAGAGTCATCACTTCTAAAAATTTTTTCTGCCCCTTCTTTTATTCTTTTCTCCAGACTCGGAATTCTAAAGTTGAGGCGGTAATTGATTTCGGAGTCTCCTTTCTCTTGTTCTCGGATATGATAAAGAGACCTAATTCTCAGAGTTGAGCGACCAAATTCATCATCGGCCCTTTCAGTCGCAAAGAATGTGTCTACTCGGTTGGCCAGATAATCAAGATTATTACTTAAAAGATCTCGAGTCTTATCTAAGAGACGGTAATGGGCATACTTCTCATCTTCAGCGAAGGCAGAATTTAGCGTGAAAATAATGGTGAAAATTATAAATCGATACACCTCTTAATTAAATAATCGGCTTAAATATTTGGCAACGCCTATTTATATCAGTTGGCAATTAGCTTTTATGTTCGCGAATTCAAAGTAAATGTTCCATTTCATGCAAAAACTCCTTGTGAAAAAAAGCTAGAATCCACTTGAGTTCAAATTATCAAGATGGGGAAGGAGGAATTATGAAGTCCAAAAAGAAAGTAGCCATAGCAGGTTGCGCCGTCGCTTTAACTCTTTCAACAGCAATCGTTATTACTTTTAGTGGAAAAGAAACTGAGGATAAGGTCGCTGAGGTTCATAAAGATAAATCTAGTAAATCAAAAACAGGCAAGAAGA
>DATGND010000100.1:0-3691 GCA_035306925.1 Bacteriovoracaceae bacterium
TACCGTCTTCCTGATCATGTAAAAGGAGGAGTTCGTCACGAGAAAGGAGATTTAACGAATTCTCGTAATCTTCAGGATAATGTCGCTGTTGGAGCTTCTCATATTTTTTCCAAGGGATATTTTGGTTTTTCTTTTAATCACTTTCACAGTGTGTATGGAACAGTAGCGGCTCCTGATATGAGTATTGATATGACTCAGAACCGTTTTGAATTGCATGCTGAGTATCGTCCGGAAATCTCTTGGATTGAAAAATTTAAATTTCGTTCAGCTCAATCTAATTATTTTCATAAAGAACTAGGTGATCATGGACATGGTGATCCTCTTGATCCGGATCATGATCAAGATGAACATCACGGAGAGCATCAAGGAAGTATTTTTAAAAATAATGGTAATGAGTCCCGTTTTGAGATGGTCACCAAAGGTAAGAATACAGATGGAGTTATTGGGGTTCAAACTCAAATTTATCGATTCAGAGTTTCTGGAGATGAAGCTTTTGTTCCAACAACTGATAATGAAAAGATTGCTCTTTTTACTTTTCATCAATATCACTTAAAGAATAAAGACGCTCTTAGCTTTGGGGCGAGAGTAGAGAGTAACAGTATTGATAAACAGAAAAGCTCTCGTTTTGGTTCAACTGATGAACACAACTTCACAGCTCTAAGTGGATCTCTTGGCTATAACTACAAGCTTTCAGAGAAAAACTCTATCTCAGCATCTCTCAGTTACACTGAACGTGCTCCTAATTTTCAAGAACTCTATGCAGATGGTGAACATCTAGCAACTGGGACCTATGAAGAGGGTAATTCCAGTCTGAAAAAAGAGAAGGCGAAGGCCATAGAGCTTTCCTATAAGATTCAAGAAAAGAAGTGGGAAGCCAGCTCATCGATCTATTCTCAATTTTTTGATCATTACATTAACCATGTTCCAAACGGAGAAGAACATGATGGTATGCCCGTTTATTCTTATGAACAGGTGGGCGCAGTCGTTTATGGAATTGATCTGGATTCCCGTTTTGAATTGGCGCAGATAGGGGCCGGAATTCTATCAGGGATTGCTCGATTTGATTATGTAAGAGGAAAAGATACAGACAATGGACAAAACCTTTCTCGTATTTCTCCTGCAAGAATTTTATTGGGAGTAGAGTACAAGCAGGATAAATGGGCCTTTGATCTTGAAGCTCAACATGTGACTTCACAAACAAAGGTGAGTGAGTTTGAAAAATCGACTGACAGCTATACCATGACGAATCTCGGTTATACTTACAGCTTTGTAAAAGAAAACTATGCAATGAATGTTTTTGCACGTGTAAAAAACATATTTGATGTGGAAGCCCGAAATCACGTTTCTTTACTTAATAGGATTGCTCCAATGCCTGGAAGAAACTTCATTGCAGGGGTTCAGTTTCAATTCTAAACTGTTTCTAAGAACAACGGGAGCACAGGCCGCTGAACTCAAGTCGGTGCTCCATCTGAGTAAAGCCTAACTCTTTAATGGCCTTTTCAAATATTGAAAGATCGCAGTTTTCTATTTGAGCAATTTTACCGCAGTTTCTACAACGGACAAAATGATGGTGGTGCTGATGGTGGTCGTTAAGTATTAATTGAAAGCGAAGAAAGCCTTCATCCAAATTGACTTCTTGGACGAGATTTTTTTCTTTAAACTGAGAAAGCGTACGAAACACCGTTGAAAGGTCACAGGAATCGAGTTCATCAAAAATCTGTTGTGCAGATAAGGGTTCCTTTGATTCTGATAGTTTTAATAAAATAGAAATTTTTGATTTCGTTTTATTAATACCGTTTTGAGTTAAAAGATCCTTACATTCATCTTCAGTGAGTTTGTGATAACAGCAAGTAGACTTCATAATAGGACTCTACTCATAAAATTGGTAATTGGCGAAAGTTTTTAGCGAGGTATTATATAAGTATGGAAAAAGTAAAAGACCACTCAACTTGGGGAAAAAATTCCTCTGATACTTCTGAGAAACAACTTTTGGAAGGGCCTAAAACGCCCATTACAGAGATATTTCATGCCTTTAAGGTCTTCTTTGAGATGTGTAGAGGCTTTCGAAAACTTCACTTCATCGGTCCTTGTGTAACAGTCTTTGGTTCTGCTCGATTCCGAGATGGAAATAAATACTATAAACTGGCCGAAGTTTTAGGGCAAAAACTGGCCCTAAAAGGTTTTGCTGTCATGACCGGAGGTGGCCCGGGAATTATGGAAGCGGCCAATAAAGGGGCC
This sequence comes from Bacteriovoracaceae bacterium, assembly GCA_035306925.1. GTDB lineage: Bacteria > Bdellovibrionota > Bacteriovoracia > Bacteriovoracales > Bacteriovoracaceae > Peredibacter. Next base: position 2,239 of record DATGND010000100.1, read on the forward strand.
CGTTCCGTGAGAGGGATGAGTATTGGTTGCAATATTGTTTTACCTCGAGAACAAAAGCATAACGAATATTTAGATCTATGGCTTGAATTTAAATATTTTATGGTCCGTAAATTTATGCTGGCCAAGTTTTCTTATGGGTTTGTGGTTCTTCCGGGCGGTTTTGGAACCTTGGATGAACTCTTCAATATCATTACTCTTGTTCAAACTAAAAAAATGAAGAATTTTCCTATCGTTTTGATAGGAACCGAATTCTGGGCACCTCTGAAAAAAATGCTCGAAGAGATGTTCATTCCTGTGGGAACCATTGATAAAGAAGATCTGGACCTTATCCTTTTTACGGATGATCCTGAGCACGCCGCTCAGTTTATCACAGAAACGGCCTTTAATCGGGAGTGGTTGAGGAAGAGATAGCCTAGTCCTTTTTTATTCCTATTAATCTGTATAATAGAAGTAACTTATTTAGGAGGCTTATGCTTTTCTTGATGGTCACTTTTCTTCTTTCTACCTGGACTTATGCCACTACAGAAATTTTGTGTGGAAATACTAATCCCTCTAGTTCTCTTATGACTAAGCTAGCTAAGAGTGGGAAATACGAATGGTGCATGAGTGGAGTCTGTGAAGAGAATTCAAAAACTTTTGAAAGAACTAAGTGTGTAAAGCAACTAGGAGGAGACCAGCCTCATGAAAATTCATTTCTTGTCTCCCATAAAGAAACCCATCGAGAACCTAACTCTCTGTCTATGAAAAGCTATGCTGGCTTTTTTCGTCTTTATCCAGGAGACAGTTGCTTTGAAGAATGTCGTCCTGAGGAGAAAAAGAATTTTCTTGGAATTAGCAAACAGAAGTTAGGTATGGATAAGGAAGCATGTGCTCAGTGTATGATTAAACTTCCTCCTCAAACTCCCGAATCCTATGAAGTTGTAGGCCATGGAGTTACAGTTCATAAAGGACAGCAATGTTTTAATCTTTGTCGTTTACCGGAAGGTCCATACCTTGATCACCGACCTTATTCCACTGAATGCTTAAATTGCATTGGAGCACAAGGGGTGAAACCGATTTTTGAGTACCTTGTTAATAAGGCCGGCGAATGTTTTGAGCTAAGAGATGGACGTTATCAAGGGGCAAGCAAAGTCCCAGAATCTTTCTGTAAGAAAGGCTCTTTCGTCTACTCAACTTACTATAAGAAAAGTAGTAAATTTGCTATGTCGACTCTTCTTTTCGGGGAACCTCAAAAATGTTATGAGGTCGATGATAAGAGCGATGGCGAATATTACACGAAACAAGTTAAAGTAAGCTTCTGTGACGATGAAACAATTGATAACAGTCAAAGAGGGACTAATAAAGATAGCACTCCATCTTTAAACTCTTCTAGGCCTGCTTCACGAGCTCGCAGCAACTAGTTTCCGTAATCTAGTACTGGGCCTGGTGGCTCAATGTCATAGTCAGGCGAAGT
>DATGND010000101.1:0-12114 GCA_035306925.1 Bacteriovoracaceae bacterium
TTAAGTGAGGCAGTTAAGGCCAGATAATATCAAATTCTTTGAGGGGAGACTCAACCTTAGTCATACCTAGAATGAGTCCTCCTCCACCTGCACCACAGAGTTTAAGAGCGTATTCCCCTTGATCTAGGCCCTTCTTCCAGGCCTCTTTCATAAAGTCTGGAATCATCTCTTGAAAGTACTCCCACTGAAATTTTGAGATATGCCAGAAATGATGGAAGAGCTTTTCCTTATTTCCCCTAAGCGTATACTCAATAGCACTGTTTACATCTTCCCCTAGAATATTGGAACAGCCGGACTTAAAATTAGGATCTTTGAGTTTTTCCTTGTAAATGCCAACAAGAGGCCCAGTTTGGCGAGGACGATGGGTATTTAAAAGAAAAAGATCCAAATTAGTAAAATCAAAATCAACGATTTCAATTTCATTGGGGTTATTAATCTTAAAAGATTTTTGTAAGTAACTGACTAATGGATCAAGTCCAGAGGATGAACCGTGAAAAAAGTTTTCAAGATCACCTAAGACTTTTTGAACTTCAGGAGTGTCCTGTCTTGTTTTACAAAACTGGTCATAGATAGCTGCCACTAAAGCACCAGAACTACCAAGTCCATACCCTTGAGGGATTGTGGAATCAAACCACAACCCACGATCTAATTCTTTTTTAAAAAGTTCGATATCAAGATGATTGCAGTTATGCTGAAGTAAAAAGTCATAAAGAAACTTTTGAGACACTTCTTTTTCCGGACGCACCTCGTAGGACCACTTCCCGCTGAATTTATCAAAAGGAATGGCCAGTGCCTGAGAGCCACTAAGAATTGTGTATTCACCAAATAATAAGACTTTCGCGGGAAAAGTTTTTAGCATTTAGAAGGACCTGTCCCTATTGAGTCATGAATGATCAGAAAATTTGAACTGCCGATCTCTTCATCGATAAAGCTTCTAACTTCTGCTTCAACATTTTGAGGGTAAATCAAATGAAGATTAGGCCCAGCATCGAGAGTAAAATAAACAGGTATATTTGTTTTATTCCTAAAGGCCCTTACTTTCTCAATGAGAGTTAGTGATTCAGGTTTTAATAAAATATAAGACTCTGGAGAAGTGAGCATCATAGCATGGAGTTGAAGAGCTTCATTTTCTAAAACTTCTCCTACTGTTTTCCAGTCACCATTTCTTAATGCATCTATGGTCTTCTTAAAGTTCTTCATGGCCTCTTTAAAACGAGCTTCAGCATAAGGATGCTCATTCATAAGTCCATGTCCCTGTCTGGAAGATACGGCCTTTTCTTCGGAAGAAACAATCACGACCGAGTCTCTCAAGTTATAAAAAGCTTCATGAGTTTTAAATGGTGATGCAAAGAGATCACTCATCTCTTCTTCATTTTCAAACTCTCCCCAGCTCACCATCCCTCCATAGATAGAACGGGAGGCACTACCTGAACCTAAGCGAGAAAGGTAACTAGCAAACTTATAGAACTCCTCATCCAGTGGCTTTCCCTTTAAGAAATACAGATACTCCGCAAGTCCCAGACAGAAAGCGGCCATACCAGAGGCAGAAGAAGCAATTCCTGTCCCATGGGGAAAAGTATTATGAGTATGAATGAGAAGGGATACATTATTTAAACAGGAAATATCTTTAGATAATGTTGTAAGAAAAGTATGAATCTTTTTGGCAAAGGTAGGCTTAGCTTCATTATCTAAAAACAATTCAACATTTAATTCATTGCCTGGAATAAACTCTATTGATGTTTGTGTCTGGCACTTTGAGAGAGTCAGCGATACTGAAGGGTTACTCGGTAGCTGATACCCCTTTTTACCCCAATATTTAACAAAAGCAATATTAGATGGCGCTTGCCATTTCGTCTTAAAGGCCTTCGCTTCAAGACCTTCAAACGCTAAAATACTATCCATTATAATTCCTGAGCTACACTTCGAACGATCTCATTATAGGCAATAAGAGTTTCAAATCCTTTGTTGGTAAAATACTCTCGTGTCTCCTGTGGGTCACGATCACTAGTCACTAAAATAAAATCTCCACCCCAGGCCCCTAGAGACTTCACCTCACCCCAATAATCAGAGAAATGAAGATCTTTGACTTTCTCATAGTTCAGAGAGGTCGCGATAATATCCTCATGTGCAGCAAGAAGTTTATTAAAAGTACGGAGATCATTTGTTGAAATCATCTCTTTAGTGATGAGGCTGATTTCATCAGCGATTAAACTTTTACCTGGAATATCCATCTTATGGAATCTTTGAACTTCCAGTTTAGAAGACTGTTTTTTTCCAAGGTAAACAAAGTAAAGTTTATCTTTAAAACTTGGGTTAAAGTCACAAGACTCCCACTGAGGCTTATGATCAATATTCTTAAAAATAATAGGTCCTAAAGCCTGAGCACAAGCAATATCATACCCAGAGCCTCCAATAGTTTTTTTAAGTAATTCAAATGGAGAAACATAGGCCCACTGGGCAATGTTATAAAGGAAAGTTGAACTAGAACCGAGTCCCCAACCAAGAGGGAATTCCACTCTTGTTTCTACTAGAACATCAACATCATCACGAAGGAAGTGCGGATTCTGAAGACGACATGCTTTAAGAACATCACTTAAAAACTGAACTTTCTCATCAGCAGCATCACTTTCTTTAATTGGTCTGAAATGCCAAAATTCAAGGTCTGACTCAAACCAAATCTTTCCCGTATGGTCATAACTTTTCCAGTTAAGCACTGGTTGATAGCTTTGACGATACTTCACCTTCATTGATTGCCCAACAGTCGTTGGTAATGCCAGGGCCTCTGCCCCTTCCATAACAAAGTATTCACCTGTTAAAAGTAGCTTCCCATGTCCGTAAAAATATTGATCACGCATAATTAGCTCTCTTAAAGATTTAAAAAGTTTCTAACTGCTGTATAAGAAACAACTTTATCGGCGAAGTATTTTTTTCCTTCCTCAACTTGTTCGGAAGTCGCACCCAATTGTCCCATAATATTTAATAAATGTAGTTTCATGTGACCTTGCTGAATTCCAGTAGTCACCAGAGACTTAACTGCCCCAAAGTTTTGAGCAAGACCAACAGCTGCTGTGATCATCATAAGTTCTTCTGCTGAAGGATTTCCAAGAATAGCAAGAGAAGTTTTGGCCAGAGGGTGAAGAGAAGTAAGTCCACCTACTGTTCCCACTGCTAGAGGAATTTTAATACTAAAAGTAAATGTATCATCTGCTAATGAAGCCGTTGTTAAAGAACGGTATTGACCATCTCTGGCAGCATAGGCATGGGCACAGGCTTCAACTGCTCTGAAATCATTTCCTGTAGCAAGAATCACAGCATCGATACCGTTCATGATTCCTTTATTGTGAGTCGCGGCCCTATTGGGATCCACTCGAGCAATCTCAACTGCTGTAGCAAATTTTTCTGGAAATTCACGGGCAGGAACACCGTTCACAACTCCAAGATCATCAATCGGGCAAGAAACACTACACTCAACAATACAATCAGGAGTGTAGTTAGACAGAATGCACATAATGATTTGGACTTCTTTCTCGAACTGATCGAACTCATGCGAGTTTGCAACCATACTTCTAAAGACCTGGGCCATTTCTTCAAGAATGGAGTTAATGAAGTTTGCACCCATGGCATCGCAAGTTTGAGCTGACAGTTTAAGCTGCCAGTAATTCTCAATTTTATCAGTCATATCGACTAGCTCAAGCCCAACAATCCCTCCGCCTCTTTTCTCCATATTCTGTGTAAGGTGATTCAGGCTATTAAGAAGATTTTCTTTTTGAGCATTAAAAAATGAATGAAGCTTATCTTTTGATCCTTGCCACTTGAAGTGAACCTGACCTACTTTTACCGTAGAAATTACACGGGCCTTAAAACCACCGCGCTCCAGCCAGTATTTCGCCCCTAAAGAAGCCGCTGCCACAACAGAAGATTCTTCAATGACCATAGGGATAGAAAAGATCTTATCGTTAATACAAAAGTTAGGAGCAATTCCAAAAGGAAGGTCAAAGTTTGAGAGGGTATTTTCTGAAAACTCATCAAGTCTTGCTTGAACTGTTTCATCTTGATGCCAGAATTCATTAAGTCTATTAACAAGATCCTTAGCCTCACCTTCAAGCTGTGAACTTAACCATTCAATTTTTTCAACTTTTGAAAGCTTGGAAAAACCATTAATTGTCTGCACTTATTCCCCCCTAAGCTCAAGGATGCCACAAGCTGTTAACATAGAGTCTCTTAGTGATAAATAAAAACGTTCTAAAGCTTCATAAGATTGCGAAGCTGGTTCCAAAAATGCATAGGCCATGCCCACCAGAGAGCGGGACTTACTGAGCTTTAATAACTCGTATGCATCTAGGCTTGATTTAATGCCACCGGAGACAATGATTTCTTTTTGATGATCCCCAAGGGCATTCATAAATTCGATCATCTCTCTGGCCGTGTGCCCAACATGAATAAACTCTTCTTTGTGACTTTCAGATTTTGAACGAAGATTTTCTAATAAAGAAAAGTTAGTTCCACCAAAAGCCCCAAACTCTATTCCTGCAATGGGAAGATCGAGAAGGGCCTTAAGAGAGCGAGGTCCCATCCCCTGGCCAACTTCTTTTACCAATACGGGATAATCAAAAACTTCTAAAAATCTTTGAAGAGTTTCAAGTGGTGACTTTAAGAACCTATCTCCTTCAGGCTGGAACCATTCCTGAAGAGGATTAATGTGAATAATGATCCCATTGGCTTCAAGCTTTTTGACCATCTCCTTAACAAGAGAAATCTTTCCAGCATCAAGAAGCTCTTCTACCTGAGCTATTCCTAGATTGGCAAAGAAGGGTTGATTACCCAGATTCTTACGCCAATTAAAATCCTTTAAGCGATCATCTGATTCGAGCAATGGGCGACAAGATCCAAGACCCATTCCTAATTTATACTGACCTACTAAACGAGAAAGATTTTTATTGATAGTTTCGGCCAGCTCTGTTCCACCAGTCATACTAGAAATCCAAAGAGGAAAATCCAGTGCAGTTCCTAAAAAGGTTACTGGCCAGGTTTTAGGTAACTGATGATTAAAAAACAATGGTTCATAATAGAAACGAGTATCCACCGTAGAGACAGCAGTTTGGGAACTTTTAGCAAGTTCGATATGCTGACCCTTACGTTGAGCTAACTCACGGGAATTGGGTAAATCTATTTTTGAATCCATAGATAGTTCATGTATCAAAGACAGGTCAAAAAGTCATGAAGCTAATGCATATGGGTAAAAAAACATATGAAATAAATAAAAGTCTTTATTTTAAAGGACTTAGAACTAGAACGAACTCTCTTTTCCCTTGAGTTTCCGGATGTTTGTGTAATTCTTGGGCACTTCCTCTCAGAAGACACTCCTCGGGAGAGCCTAAATCCATACCTAAAAAGAGTTCCCGCTTGGTTCCTAAGTTTGAAAGTTCTTCCAAAAACTTATTCAAACGATAAGGGGTCTCCATCATGATTAAGGTTTCAGACCTTTTAAGTTCGCTCTTTAACCATTGCGTTCGATCAGGATTTTTTTGAGGAACAAAACCACAGAACATAAAGCGATCATGTTTAAAACCACTCAAGGCCAGGGCCAGAGCAATGGAATTAGGAAAAGGAGTGGCACTCACCTTAATTTTATTTCGATGACAAAGATCCACCAAAACCTGTCCTGGATCACAAAAGGCCGGAAGCCCACAATCACTCAAAAGGTACGCCGTACCTTTTGGCGATTTTAGTTTTTCGATGATTTCTTTTGCGAGGTCTTTTTGGGTGTGTTCGTTAAAGACAATGAATTTTTCAATGGCTTCCCGAGGAAGCCCCCATCTCAGCCACCTTTGTCTGGCAACTTTATGTTCTTCAATTAAAAGGATGGTATCCTCTTTGAGGGCATCTTCTTTTAAAAGATTCAGAGCAACTGGCTCCAGAGGAAGTTCTTCATAAATAGGAGTAGGAACTAAAACTAACCTTCCCATTCTTCACCGATTCTTTCAAATAATTCTGGACGATGGAAATCTGGATTCTCTTCTGGATTAGGATTAAGGGCGAAGAATTCACGCTCTCCAATTCCCAGGCAAGCATTAAGTCCCAGATAAAGGTATTGGCCTTGGAGTTCTTGAGGAACTTCAACCACCATTTTCGCTCTCCATGTTCTTTCCTCTCCACTACTTTCATGGGTGAAAGAAAGGTTTTGAGGATACTCAAAAACTTCTCGTGGTTTCTTAATAAGAAGAGCAAAGGGTTGATTGAGAGGAGAGAGCTGAACTTCCAGGTATGGTGCATCTGTTTCTTCAGGAGTCTTCCTGAGCTGAATAAAGGCCTCTACCACATCCGTTTCCCAAAGCCCCCAATTCTTAGAGTAATCTTCTCCAAAATCAGGATTGGCGCAGTATTCGCTACCATCCCTTTTAGTTACAGTGAAATTGAAAGTTAATGTACGACCAGAGACAAGAAGCTCTGTCTTTACTAAATGAGTTGCTACACCTGGAGCATGTTTCTTTAAAAAAAATTGCATAGATTAAGGTTATCTGTTTTCCCCTGACTTGCCCATACTTTTAAGACATAATGAAGACATGAAAGTTTTTATCGTGATCACTCCTGGCCTTGAAGATCTTGCACTCGAAGAGATACAAGAAAAATGTCCCTTGCAGACTTATCAAGAGGTTAAAGGGGGAATAGAAGCAAAGGTCGATCACCAATGGATCTTTAATGCTCATCATTTACTCAAGGTACCTACTCGGATTCTTTTAAGACTTGAAGAATTTAAAGTAAGGGATTTCCCCAAGTTGGCCCATAAACTTTCAAGACTTAACTGGAACAGCTTTCTATCTCACCCCCAACCGCAATTTGAAATCAGTGCCTCTCATTCCAGACTTATTCACACAACTCGAATAGAGGAAGTTTTTCAAGAAGTGCTGGCAAAGCACCTTGCTAAACAACCTCTGAGTCTTGATTGGCAAAAAAAGAACTATTCTCCACAAACCTTCTATGTGAGAATCGTCGATGATCTTCTCACCTTAAGTGTTGATCTCTCGGGAGAAGCTCTTTACAAACGAGGTCTTGGAATCATTAAGGGAGAAGCTCCTTTAAGAGAAACATTTGCCAGTGCTCTTCTCTGGGAAATATTTAAAGGCATAAAAACCCCCGTTTCTCTTCTGGATCCCATGTGCGGCTCGGGAACTTTTCTTTACGAGGCCCAGTCATTTTATGAAGCTTCCCGAAGACCTTTTGCCTTTAGCGAGAATCCTCTTTTTAAAGGAAAGCACTTTCCTATTCCTAAGTTAGAAAAGAAACTTCCTCTTAAAGAAGTGCGTGGTTATGAGATCAATAAAGAACTCGTGGGAAAGCTTGGAAAGGCTTACATTACTCACAAGGACTCTTTATCTTCCGACTATCAAATTGATAAAAATACCATCATCATTTGCAATCCTCCCTATGGAGAAAGAATTAAAGTTGAAGGTAGGCGCGGGCAATTTCTAAGGACGGCCTTTCATCATTTTATAAGTCTTGGTCCTCTACGATTGGGGTGGCTGGTACCAAGTGATATGGAGGATGTCTTTAAGGCCCCTGAATACTTTAAACTTCTAAGTAAAAGAAGATTTCGTAATGGGGGCCTCATGGTGAGTTTTATGATTTGGGAACGGATTACTGAATAAACAAATGGGATTTCACCCAAACTCCACCTACATAAGGAATGAGGGCGAGTCTATGTTGAGACATAAAATCCACTTCCTTTAGAGATGCATCTTTCAACCAATGAATAGTCACTTCAAACTCCTCCCCTTTAGGATGAACGATTTTCACCTTCATTCCTGGACGGATTCCCTGGGGATGTTTAACCAGAAGGGCCAGATGCTTTGACTTTTCTACTTCAATAACTTCACCTAAGTAATTTCCTTCACGTTTTTGTAAGCGAGAGTTTTTAAGCTTAGGAAAAAGAACATCTGTTTTGTTCACCAGAAAGAATCCTCTCATAAGATCCTGAGGGTAAACTTCTTTAAGGTTATCAAGATCGCGAAGGTAATGAAGCCCTTCCCACCTTAGGTCAATTCTCATATGAGATAGTCCCATTTTGGCAAGCTCGTCCCGATATTCAAGTAAACAGAATTCTTTAATATGAAACATGAAAGTTCCATGTTTGTTTTCTACAATCGGAAAACCTTTATGAGGGGATTCTTCACTCTCCCCAAGAGCAGAAATCTCTTCGTTATATGAAATTTTGTCTCCATTATTAAGGGCCGAAAGAAGGTTTCTTGGAGTATAAAAAAGGAGAATACGACCAAGGCCAAGCAGCTCACAAGGAACTTTTAACTTTGAAAGGAACTCTTCTAAAGTTGTTTTTGATAACTCGATAGAGAGAACCAGGCGATCAAGACGCTCACCGATATAGTCACACCACCCTTGAAGAGCTTCGAGATTTCTGTTGGCATTCTCTGCAATAAACTGAAGAGGCCTGTTGGTATTTTTTAAGGCCCATTCCAAAGCTCCCGGATCTTGCACTCGAAGCACATCAAATTGATCAAGCCATGGAACAATCTTTTCCTTAAGTTCACTAAAAACATTCTCTGTCATGAGGATGTCCCATTCAAAGACCGTTCTCATATTAAGTTTTTGGGCTTCCTGTAGAAGCTCAGCGAGCTTTTCATCATCAAGTTTTCCGAAACGAGAAAAATCTCGATGCCCAAAAATCACTTCATCATGATTGGCCTCTTTTAAAAGACCCAAATCATGCTTAGAGGTTCCATAACTTATATATTTCATTTTGCACCTCGAGCACGAACGAGATTGTGAACAGAGACATTTTCCCTATATGGTAAGCGAACAAGAGTCGAAGGCTTGGTGCGAAGAACCGGATTAAGGTTAAGATCCATCATCTCAAGAGTATTCAGAGTAAAAGCTTCTCCCACAAAAGGAATAACTTCCAGGTAATCCCCTTGATTGAAAGCATTTCTCACCTCGATAATGATTCCACTTTCAGGACTGGTCTCCACTACGGTTCCAACCATCAGCCATTCATTATCCGGATTATTTTCTCTCTCATTAAAGATAGAGTCTTTTCCAGCAGGAGTAACTAGACTCGCCTCTGTATAAGCACGATGACTGACTTTTCTTAATTCTTCTTCCCAACTTAAAAGTTTATCAGAAAGTAAGTCTCCATGTTCTTTATAATAATTGAGAGCTTCCGAATAAACTTTACTCATCGTCCCCGCATAAAGATAGCTCTTCATGCGACCTTCAATTTTTAATGAATCAATTTCTTCTTTAATAAACTCAGGCAGAACGCGAAGACCTTCAAGGTCTTTAGAGCTCATAAAGTAAGCTTTTCTTTTTTCTTTTGTATCCAGATCCTCTAGAGAATATTCAAAGCGACAAGAGTGGGCGCATCCGCCGCGGTTAGAATCCCTTCCTTGAGTGAAGTTGGAGATAACGCAATTTCCAGAGTAGGCCATACACATGGACCCATGGATAAACATCTCTATTTCAATACCCGCTTCCCGCTTGATCTTACCTGCTTCCTTGATAGAAACCTCACGGCCTAGAACAATACGAGTGGCCCCCATATTCTTCCAAAGCTTAGCCGCTTCTACATTAAGGGTAGAGGCTTGAGTAGAAATGTGGATATCAATGGAAGAATGCTTTCTTACTGTGCGGATAACTCCTAGGTCTGAGACGATAACCGCATCAACCTTGATAGAGTCAAGAAACTCTACAAACTCAGGAAGCTCCACTAAGTCCTTATCATGAAGAAAAGAATTCAAGACCACATAAACCTTGGCCCCTCGTTCATGGGCAAAAGCGACCCCTTCTTTGAGTACATCAGTGGTAAAGTTTTCCGCAGCTGTACGTAGACCAAACTTCTGTCCACCTACATAAACAGCGTTTGCACCGTAAAGAACAGCGACTTTCAACTTATCTAAACTCCCCGCAGGGGAGAGAATCTCTGGCATAAAAATAGACATATTTGTCTCCTAGGCTGTCTGGTTTACCAAAAATAGACCATTTGATAAACTACTCCTATGAAAAAAGTACTCTCTCTTATTCTTCTCGTTATTACAGGCGGCCTATTTATCTCGGGAGCAGTGATATTTCAGCGCTTTAAGGCCAACGAAGAGAGCATCATCCCCTTCCCTTACAAATTTAATCAACCTAGTGCCGAATATAAGGTGGAAGCTCCAATACTTATTATTGGAGATCGTATGGGGGCCCGAATGGCCCGATATACTGAACATCTTCGGGATGTGATTTCTGCTGATATTGATAATAAGATTAAAATTCAGTCCCTGGCCAAGCCCGGATATGGACTTCATCGGACTATTGAAGATCTAAAGACCATCAAAAAGTGGCCACAAATTCTTATTTATCAGGGAGGAAGTGAAGAGTTCTCTGAAGTAAAGTTTTATCCACAAGAGATCCCTCGTATTAAAACCAATTTCGATCGCTTCTCCGATGAGCGCTTGTTAACGTTGATTATTATCTACCCTTGGCTGTCTCGAATTATTTATGAGCCAGTAAAGAAAATCCCTTTATTACCTCAACCTCAACTTCGTGAAGAAATTATGGACGAGGAGGAATACCTTAGGAACCTTGATACTGAGCTTCTCCTATTTCGGGAACAACTCAAGGAACTGGTTAAAATGAGTAAGGACCGAAATGCTCTTCTTATTTTAACAACCACCCCGATAAATCTGGATATTGGTCCTAAGAAGACTTGCTCTGTATCAACCAATATTGAGATTGAAAAAGAGATTCATCAATTAAAAGAGCTCCTTAAGAAGAATGACCCAAAGGCCGCTTACCTTCTCTCCTCCAGGATGGTCACCAAGCATATTGGAAATGCTCAGGTTAAGTACCTTCATGGTCAGATCAGTCGCCGTATTGGAAACCTTAATGAGGCCATCCCTCACCTTTTAGAAAGTACGGCCTTTGACTGTTACCCTTGGAGAAGTACTCACCTTCAAAATAATATCATCCGTGCAGTGGCCAATGATAACCAGGTCATTTTATTCGATTTTGCCCAGCTTCTAGACCGAGACTATACCCGAAACAAGACATTTGTTGATGAGATCTACCCGCAAAACCTTTACTATGAGCTAGGTATGGAGCAACTGGGAATATTGATTAAAAATATTCTCAAATTATAAAAAGAGACCAAGTACGTCTTTTTTTCCTAGAGCCGTGAAATTGTTTTTGAAACTTGTGATTTTTCCATTATAGTGCGGGTTTAATTTGCCCTTAATTTTGGAGGACTTCGACTTGAAGAATGTACAACAGAATAACCGCTTTCATAATCTTGACGCCATTAAAGAATGGACCATTGATCATGCTGACGAAGTCTATCAGATTAGTCGTTGGGGTGAAGGCTATTTTCAAGTAAATGAGAAAGGTGACTTATGCGTAAGTCCTTATCGCACGAAGAATGGCGGTCCCACTATTAATTTAATGGAAGTTGTAGAGGAAATTAAAAGTAAAGGAATCGAATTTCCTGCTGTCATTCGTTTCCACGATATTCTACGTTCTCAAGTTGCCATGTTGAATAAAACATTCAGAGAGACTATCGAAGAAGCTAAATTCAACGGAAGCTACTGTGGAGTCTACCCTATTAAAGTGAACCAAATGCGAGAAGTGGTAGAAGAAATTGTAGATGCAGGTGCCCCTTATAACTATGGACTAGAAGCTGGTTCAAAGCCTGAGTTAATTGCAGCTCTTGCTATGAACATGAACCAGAACTCTCTTACTGTTGTTAACGGCTATAAAGACAGAGACCTTCTTCGTCTTGCCCTTCTTGGGAATCAATTAGGAAGAAAGGTTATTGTTGTCGTCGAGAAATATACTGAACTCATTGATCTGATCGAACTTTCTAAAGAAGTAGGTGTAGAACCTATGATTGGTCTTCGTGCTAAGATTGCTACGAAGTCTTCAGGAAAATGGGCAAGCTCCGGCGGAGACTATGCTAAATTCGGTCTTACTATTACTGAGATTCTTCAGGCCGTTAAGTATCTCAAGTCCATTGACAAAACACACTGTTTAAAACTCTTCCACTTTCACATCGGTTCTCAGATTCCTGATATCCGAACAATTAAAGACTCTATTTCTGAAGGTGCACGTATTTACGCCAAACTTTGG
>DATGND010000102.1:0-9765 GCA_035306925.1 Bacteriovoracaceae bacterium
TAACTCATACATGAGATGAATAACGATAGGCTTTTGAGGTTTATCGTTAATTTTCAAGTCACTAAGTTCTTGCAAAAAAGCATCAAGGCCTATGCCTTGAACAAAGCCTGTCATTAAGTCAAAACGTCGATGACGAAACTGAATATAGGCCCTCAACGGCTTAGATAAATGAAGGTTTTGATTATTTTTCCAACGAAAAGTTGAAAAAAGCATTATTGCTCCTGACGTTGGAATTCAAGATCAGCAAATTTCGTCTGACTACCAATCCAAGCAAGCTCTACTGTCCCCGGTTCACCATTACGGTTCTTTGCAATAATAACTTCTGCAATTCCCTTTTTAGGAGTTTGTGGATCGTAGTACTCCTCTCTGTGAATGAGACAGACGATGTTCGCATCCTGCTCTAAGGAGCCCGATTCACGCAGGTCTTGAAGCTGTGGACGTCTATCTGTTCTGTGAGTAGCTGCACGGTTTAACTGAGAAAGAACAACCACTGGAACTTGAAGCTCGTTAGCAAGCATTTTTAAGGTTCGTGAAAGTTCAGCAATCTCTTGCTCACGGGATTGCTTCTTGGCATGAATAGGCATTAACCCGATATAGTCGATAACGATCATGGCAAGTCCAGCTTCTGCCTTTAGTTTTCTGCAATAAGATCTGATATCTAAAACAGTAGTGGAGCCAGCATCGTTAATATGAATAGAAAGATTGGATAAACGAATAGAAGCATCGGCAATTCTTCTTAAATCCAATTCATTAAAATCTTTAGTTCTAAATTTGCGAGCATCAACTCCAGACTCTGCTGCAAGAAGCCTCATAGCAAGCTCTGCGTGAAGCATCTCGTATGAAAAGATAGCAACAGGGAGTTGAGTTTGCTTAGCGGCTGCCAGTGCCCAGTTAAGAGCGAGGGCCGTTTTCCCCATGGCCGGACGGGCCGCCATAATAATTAATTGTCCAGGCTGAAGACCCAGTAGTCTTGAATCTAACCCTTTAAAGCCAGTAGATAATCCAGAGATCTCTCCCTTGGCACGTGCTGGTTTTTCTAACTCTTTCAGAACCTCATGAAGAGACTCTTTAAGAGAAACCATTTTATTGTTTTTTGTTTGAGCTGTGAGCTTAAAGAAACTCGCCTCAACATCCTGAAGAAAGTTTTCGATATCTCCAGTAAAGTTGGTTCCCGTCTGCATAACTCTTGTGGCCGTTCTAACCACTTCACGCAGAACAGATTTTTGCTTCACAAGCTTTGCATAGTGCTCGACGTTGGCAGCAGACCCTACTTCATCACAGATAGCAATGAGGGCCGATTGACCACCAATCTTCTCTAGCTTTCCTTGATCGTTTAATTTCGAAGAAACAGTGACGATATCGAAGGGTTTTCCTTCGATGAACAGATCCTTGATGGCAGCAAAAATAAACCCGTATTGAGGATGATAAAAGTCTTCGGGTGCCAGAGCTAAATCAGAGATATAGTCCATCGATGCGTTATCGATGATGAGGCATGCGAGAAGCGCTTTTTCAGCAACAATATCATGAGGCATTTCTTGAGACATGAACGGATCCTAAAACAAAAATGGCCCCAAGTTTTACCTTGAGGCCATGGAGAGATAAAGATTACTCTTCAGTAGCAGCAGCAGCTTCTGCTTCAGCTTTTGCAGCTTCAGCTTTAGCTTTCTTCTCAGCATTACGGCGCTGAGCTTCTTCTTGTTGCTTTCTAAGCTCTTCGGCCATAGCAGCATCAATTGTTACTTTAACCTGGAAGTTAGCAACAACTTCTGGGAAAAGACGAGCTTTAACATCGTATGTTCCAAGAGCTTTGATTGAACCTTCAATCATAATTTGGCGACGCTCAATAGAGATACCTTTCTTTTCTAGTTCAGCTGCAATTTCTTGAGTTGTAACTGCACCGAAAAGACGACCGTTAGCACCAACTTTTTTGATTAGCTCGATAGTGATACCTTCAATTTTCTTCTTAGCTTCTTCAGCAACAGCTTTTTCAGCAGCTACTTTCTTAGCAAGAGCTTTTTGCTTATCAGCGATAATATTAGCATTCTTTTCATCAGCAAGAATGGCAAGCTTTCTTGGGAAAAGATAGTTACGTGCATAACCAGCCGATACGTTAACGATCTCACCGATCATTCCAAGGGCCTTAACCTTTTCAGTAAGGATGACTTTCATATTGTTCTCCTAAAATTACTTATTACGTTTTTTTAAATACTTTCTAAAATCAAACCAGTTATCAAAAAGACCTATCCCTGCAATGAGATAATTAGCACTAAAAATAACAAAAATCACGATAAGCGTTCTAAAGAATCCTCTCATCCCCACAAAGTTTAGAAGCTCATTAAAGATTCCAAAACCTTGAAAGAAATAGAAAAGACCTAAGCACTTAACAATTGTAAATCCTAGTGTCTCATAGTCAGGGCTTCCCAACTGACTTCCCCAAACAGCAAGCACTAAACCAATTATGGCCAGTCCTACAAATCCGAAGGGAACTTTAAAATGAAGTAATGACTTTTCTGAATAAGTAAAATCTTCACCTGACTGAAGAAGCCTTCTACTTTTTAAAATTAAAAAAGTATTAAACCACAGTATCAGAAACACTCCTATAAAGATGGTGCTCGGAAAGGTTTTAATAACTTCCTCTGCTAACTTTACAGGGTTATTTAAAAGTTCCAGAACCTGGATAGCACCAGAGTCAGGACTCTTTTCAAAGATTTCTTTTTGAGCAGAAAACCACTCTTCACTTTGCTGGATCTTATCAACAATATAGCCACGAACGGTTAAGTCCTGAGTCTTTATCATTGCGAAGAAACCACCAAAAATTAAAGTTAAAAATACCATCCCTACCGTAACGATACTTTTAATGGGTTTCAAATTACGAAGACAAATCTCAGCAATCGAAACGCCAAAAATAAAGATACATACGTAGAAACCAAAAAGAGTAAGATCCTTGTAAACCAGAAGGGCGAAAGCAAAACTTAAGCCTAATCCTAGTAAGCCGGTTAAATACCCCTTGCTTCTACCGTAGAGAATAATGGCCATTGCCAGTGGAAAGGGAGCGAATACTGACATGACAAAACTCAGGCACAACACGACTGATGCCACTCCTAGGAGAAGCAGTCTCGCCGTTGAGAGTTGTGGAGCTTGCATGAGCTCAGTACTCATAACTTTACCCTAGCGTCCAAATTAACGAGCAACTTCGTTAGATCTATAGCTAATAAGAAGCATGTTACGACCGCGCTTAATGGCATCGTTAGCTTGACGCTGAAATCTTGGTGTAAGCCCAGTGATACGAGCTGGAGAAATTTTACCAAACTCGTTAACTAGCCATGAGTAAGACTTAGGGTCTTTCCAATCTGGAGAAGTTTTCTTAGCTGAGAACCAACAAGACTTACGCTTAGAGTGCATTTTCTTGTCTTTATCATCGTTGAAATCTTCTTCCCCACCTGTAGCTTGAGTGTGGTTAGGGTTTTTGTAATTTTTAACAATTGAATCTTGGAATCTATCTTCACCAAGTTTAACGATAATGAAGCGAACTAGATTTTCGTTAAGGTTAAAACGACGCTCGATTTCTTTGTTAACGGCACCATTAGCTTTGTACATAAAGTAATGGTAGGCACCTTTCTGAAGACCTTCTTCTGTAGGCTGAGCAAAAGTTTTTACTCCCCAAGAATCAGTAACTAGAGTTTCAGCACCGTACTCTTTAAAAACCTCATTAAGTGTGTTTTTAATAGAGTTTACGATTTCCTCGGATGCGTCCGGGCGAACGACAAAAGCCGTTTCGTAGATCATATTTCCTCCTGGATTATAATTAAGCCCATAACACCATTGCTATGAGCGAGATGAAATACTTAATAAAATTGTCTGGATGGAATCTAACACGCACTGGCTTTCCCGTCCAGAAAAAGAAAAATCCGACCTGTTGCGCGGCGCGACAACACTATTCTCTTCCCTCTTCACAAACCCCAGAATTCAGGTTGGTTTTATAATGGAGCGAATCACAACTTAAGCTTATGTTCATTCAATAAGGTTTTCAGTCCAACTAGAATTTCTATCAGGAGTCGCTCATGGTAGTTATCCTAGTCCAATTTTGTTTTTCCGCACTTCTTATCGTTGGAGCAGGGATCTATCTTACTACTTCAGCTGATCGGATTGCAGAAATTACAGGTCTTGGTAAATTGATCATTGGTTCTATACTTCTTGCCGGAGCGACTTCCCTTACAGAAGTCTTTGTAGGTATTAATGCCGTTAACCAAAGAATCCCTGAGCTGGCCTTTGGAAACTTGTTAGGAGCGTGTCTTGTTAACTTATTTATCCTGGCCCTTGCGGACTCCATTCACCTTTCTCATAGTAAAAAATTTTCCTTAACATCTGCCGGACATGCTCTCTCTGCTTGTCTGCTGATTCTTCTTATAATCTTTGTGGCAGTAGGGATTCTGCTGGTTCCTGAAAAGGGTGGTCCTACATTCCTTAATGCTTCCCTTCCCAGTTATCTCATTCTTGGTGTTTACGTTTTAAGCATGTGGATTATTTTTCAAAACCAAAACTCTCTTCAAGAGAGAAAGATCCGCTTCTCCTGTACTTTTAAAGATATTGCTCCTAGTCTGACCATATTTATAATCAGTGCCATAGTCATTGCTTATGCATGTCCCATTTTAGTGAATGCAGCTGAAAGTCTTGCCATAGAATCAGGTCTGGGAGAAACCTTCATTGGCCTTACTCTTGTCTCTCTTGCCACTTCTTTACCTGAACTCATTTCTACAACTAAAGCCGTTAGAATGGGAAGTTATGAAATGGCCTTTGGAAATATTTTAGGAAGTAATGCTTATAATATTGTTGTTATTGCTTTACTCGACTTTATTGTGGATGGCTCCATTTTTGGAGCTGTTGGAAACATTCACATCTTCACTTGTCTGGCCATCATCATGTCTATTGCCATTGCAATTATTGGCCAACTTTATCAAGTAGAGAGAACAAAAAGAATATTTGAGCCTGATGCCGTCATGGTGATGTTAACAGTCGTTATCAGCTACTACATTATCTATCAGTACTCATAATAAGGGCCCGAGGGCCCTTATATTAATTTTCAGGTGCGTAGATCTCGTATTGTTCGCTATGATAATTATTATCCGCTCGAACTAAAATCGTCTTATTGAAAGCTTCTTCAAATGTATCAATAATTCCAAAATCAGTAGAGAGTTTAGCGCACACTTCCGGATGAGCGAAAATGGTGACCTTATTAGCAGCCGTTCTTTTTAAAACTTTTTGAAGTTCTCTAATCACTTCATAACTAACAGTCTCAATAGATTTAACTCTTCCTACACCTTCACAATAAGGACAAGGCTCACACATGGTACGAACAAGAGTATCCCTTGTGCGTTTTCTGGTCATTTCCACCAGCCCAAGACCTGAGATGGGAAGAACATTAGTCTTAGAACGATCTTTCTTTAAAGCTTCCAGAAGTGCTGAATACACTTGCTGGCGATGTTCTTCTTTTTCCATATCGATAAAATCGATAATAATGATCCCACCACAATTTCTGAGTCTTAACTGGTAAGCAATTTCTTTAACCGCTTCAAGATTTGTTTTTAGAATGGTCTCTTCAAGAGTCTTTTTACCAACAAACTTTCCTGTATTCACATCAATGGAAACAAGAGCTTCTGTTTGATCAATATTAATCGATCCACCAGAACGCAAGTAAACTTGATTTGAAAGTGCTCGCTCAATCTCAATATCAATCCCATAATGTTCAAAAATCGGAAGCTCACCATCATAAAGTTTGATTTTAGCTTTATGCTGAGGAGTAAAACGCTGAACAAATTTTTCAATTTGTTTTATAGCAGATTTACTGTCAGCAATAAGAGCATCCACATCTTCATCCATAATGTCTCGTAGAGCTCTTTGAATAAACGAGAGGTCTTGATGGAGTTCAAGAGGCGCCTTGGATTTTTCAAGCTTCTTTTGAATATCCTTCCAGATCTTAACCAGATTATTGTAATCGCTTTTTAAAACTTTATAACTTTGTCCTTCGGAAACTGTTCGAGCAATGACTCCAACACCTTCAGGACGAATAGAATCCAGAATATCTTTTAATCTTTTTCTCTCTTCTTCTGATTCTATTCTACGACTTACTCCTGTGTGCTCGATAAAGGGCATGTAAACCATATGACGACCGGCAAGTGTGATATGACGAGTAACACGAGGGCCCTTTGTAGAAATAGGTTCCTTTGCAATTTGAACGACGATTTCATCCCCTTCTTTTAAGAAGTCTTGGATTTTTACATCCGGACGAAATTTCATATCGACTGTTTCTGTTAAAGTCGAAAATTCATCGGGGATGACTTCCCCTAATCTTTTTTGATCAGAAGTTTCAACTGAGCGACTTAAAATTTCTCGCTGCTCTTCCAGAGTGGGTAAATAAGCATCATCGACGTACAAAAAAGCGGCTCGCTCCTGGCCGATATCGACAAAAGCCGATTGCATTCCAGGTAAAACTCTTAAAACTTTTCCTAAATAAATGTTCCCGACGACAGGATGCGACTCATTTTCTGAGTGACGCTCAATGAGAAAGTCGAGGATCTCCCCGTTCTCAATGAGGGCAATACGAGACTCATTGTGAGTCTGATTGACCACTAATTCTTTTGCCATGTAAATGTCCTAATTCTTTAAAAACTTTCAAAATAAATCTTTTCTAGAATACAGACATTCACATGGAATATAAAGGAGGCATTTTTTTAAATAAATAGACCTGCAATACATGCCGTCATATAGCAGGCAAGAGTTCCCCCTAGAAGGGATTTCAGTCCAAGACGGGCAAGAGTTTCTCTTTTATTAGGAGCAAGAGTTCCAATTCCCCCTAACTGAATCGCAATGGAAGAAAAATTGGCAAATCCACATAGAGCATAAGTCGTTAAGACAGCAGAGCGCTCCGAGATTTGTCCCACTGATTTTGTAAGATCTAGGTATGCTACAAATTCGTTTAACACGAGCTTTTTACCGAGCATAGAACCAACTGCTAAACAGTCTTCCCAAGGAACACCAATAAGCCAGGCCACCGGGGCATTAATATAACCAATAATAAGTTCAAAAGAAAGTTGAGGAAAACCAACGAGTTCACCTACCCAACCCAGCATTCCATTCAGCATGGCAATCAAGGCAATAAAAGCTAAAAGCATGGCAGCAACGTTAGCTGCAAGGCGAAGACCATCAGAAGCTCCATCTGCGGCAGCATCAATGACATTCTCACTTCTCTTTGGAAGATCAACCTTCACTACTCCTGCAGTTGCAGACTCTTCTTGTTCTGGTACTAAAAGTTTTGCACAGACTACTGCGGCTGGGGCCGACATCACAGAAGCAGCCAGGAGGTGCCCCGCATCAATCCCGAACCCCACATAAGCCGCAAGAACTCCACCGGCAACTGTGGCCATCCCACCGGTCATTAAACACATAATCTCTGAGCGAGTCATTGTTTGCACATAAGGTTTAATAACTAACGGAGCTTCAGTTTGCCCTACAAAGATATTGGCAGCTGCTGCTAAGGACTCAGAGCCGGATGTCTTCATCACTTTCATCATCACTTTAGCAAAAATCTCTACGACCTTTTGCATGATTCCAATATGGTAAAGCACTGACATGAGCGAGCTCATAAAAATGATGGTTGGAAGGACCATCGTAGCGAAGATAAAACCAAAGCTATTGGCATCTGCTAGATTTCCAAAAACAAACTTGGCCCCTTCATGGGTATATGCGAGGATTCCTTCGAACATTTTCGAAGCACCCGCAAAGAAGTCCTTACCCACTTGGGTTTTAAGAATGAAAAGGCCAAAAACAGCTTGTAGTAGGATCCCAGAAATCACTGTTCTCCACTGAATCGCTTTTCGTTTATCTGAAAACGCATAAGCAATCCCCAACATTACAAATAACCCGAGCAGAGACACCAGTCTTTCCATAAGCCGTCCTAATACATGAATTAAATTTGACTCATGTTTTATCGCAAGTCCGACCAATTATGGCAAGAAAAACCCTAGAAAGAAGTACTCCAAAGAGTGCTAAAGAATGTCGTTTTTACAGGAGTCACTAAATTTTCTTGAGATCGATGCCAGGCCACTCTCTCGTATGTGGAGAAATCACGAGAACTTTGGAGATCTTCTGAGTTTTTTTGGGCCGAATTGACGGCAACAAAAACAACTCCAGCAATAACTCCAATAGCAGCTCCCGTCCAAATATTCGGTAAGTGCTTACTAGGCTCATCCACAAATGAAAGAGTTGAAAGACCTAAAATAGCTCCACCTACTCCGGCCGCTGCGACAGTGAGGATATCATTCTGAGTGTTCTTAATAAGATCATCTGCCTTCGCAATAGGGGCGATGAGTTGAGATATTATGAGGAACGAAATAAAAAACTTTTTCATAAACTTCCTAGACTTGTTTGCCAATGGGGACACCTATGAATATGATAGGGGGCTCTCTTAATTTTTGCAAATTAGATAATCATGTGAGTGCATAATGACCAAAGAAAAATTTCAAGTTTACGCCATTATCGACAAGAAAAAGAAAGGCGAAAAACTGACAGAAAAAGAAATCAAGTGGTTTATCCAATCTTATACAGATGGTGTTATTCCAGACTATCAAATGTCGGCCATGTTGATGGCCATGTTCATCAGAGGAATGGATGTTACTGAAACAGCGGCTCTTACCGATGCCATGCTTGAATCAGGTGAACAGCTGAAGTTCCCAGGTAAGAACGTTATCGATAAACACTCCACAGGTGGTGTTGGAGATAAGGCTTCCTTTATCCTTGCTCCTATTGCAGCTGCTGCTGGAGTGAAGGTTCCCATGATCGCTGGCCGTGGTTTAGGTCACACTGGTGGTACAGTAGATAAGATTGAAGCTATTAAAGGTTTTAATACCGCCCTTAACTTAAAGCAGTTTCAGAAAAAACTTAATAAGGATGGACTCGTCCTTATTGGACAAACTCCGGAGATTGCTCCCGCAGACCGTCTTATCTATGCTCTTCGTGATGTAACTGCGACAGTGGATTCTATTCCACTCATCACAGCTAGTATCATGTCGAAAAAGCTTGCAGAGGGTGCCAACGGAATTGTTTTTGATATTAAGTATGGTTCAGGTGCTTTCATGAGAGACCCAAAGTCTGCTCGTGCTCTCGGACAAAGCCTTATTCAAACGGCTAAACGTTTTAAAAAGAAAGCTGTGGCCCTTATCACTGATATGAACCAACCTCTGGGAGATGCAGTTGGACACACCAATGAAATCATTGAGTCCATTGAAACTCTTAAAGGTAACGGGCCTAAAGATATTACTGAACTTTCAGTAGAACTCGCTGCTCATATGATTCACATCGGTGGCATTGAGAAGACTTTCCCTAAGGCTTTAAAGCGTGCCTGGAGCGTTTTAGAAGATGGTTCAGCTCTCAAAGAATTTAGAAAACTTATCAAAACTCAAGGCGGAGATGATCGTGTTATTGACGACTACTCTCTTCTTCCACAAGCAACAAAGAAAACAGTGGTTAAGGCCACTCAAGATGGTTACATCAAGTCTTTTGCTAATGCGCAGATTGGTCTTCTTCTGATTGAACTAGGTGGCGGACGTAAAGAAAAAACTGACAAAATTGATTTTGCTGTTGGTTTTAATTTCCATAAGAAAATCGGTGATAAAGTGAAAAAAGGTGAAGCGATCCTTACTATTGATCATCACCCTCACCAAGATAAAATTGCCAAGGAACTTGTTAAGAAATTTAACAAAGAG
Organism: Bacteriovoracaceae bacterium; assembly: GCA_035306925.1. Lineage (GTDB taxonomy): Bacteria > Bdellovibrionota > Bacteriovoracia > Bacteriovoracales > Bacteriovoracaceae > Peredibacter. Next base: position 9,759 of record DATGND010000102.1, read on the forward strand.
GTTATCA
>DATGND010000103.1:0-2928 GCA_035306925.1 Bacteriovoracaceae bacterium
CCCATTGGTGAGCTTAGATCAAGTTCTCCTAATAACGTTCAAATTGATTTTCAAATTATTAACAAGCCCAAAAATATTACACTTAATAATTTGAACATGAATAAGATTACCATCTATGAGAATGATGTCCCTCTCTCAACACTAGAAGGTCAAATGGCCTCTGTTGTTGAATGTCAGTGTTCGGTGAATATTGTTCACTTGACGGTGGATTACTCAGGATCAGTACGTAGAAGTTTTGAACAGGTAATGGCCGGTGTGCATAACTTTGTTCTGAAACTTTATAGATCAAAACAAAAAACTTTAATTCGTATTAGCTTTTTTGCTGGAGATGAAGGGCTCTATAACCCAACTGGGTATAATAACTACTACTTCACACCGGATTCAGCTCTAGACTACACTCATAATCCAGACTGTCGTAGGTTCACATTGAATGGTGATAAAAATGGAAAAACATTATGTGATAGCGATAATGCCACTCGCTTAAATACTGCTTTCTTAACAAATTTAAATCACCTGAACTGGATGAAAGGTTATGTAAAAGATCGTCCTGAGCAATTTCCTAATCCAAACTTTGTTTCGATTATTTTTACAGATGGAAGAAATACCGATGTGGGCGTAAGCACAGACATGGTTGCTGAAGAGGTTGTAAACTTCAAGAAGAATACTGGGAAAGTGTATGCAGTTTCTTTAGATTCAAAAGAGTTTAATTCCTCTTACTTTGCTAAGGTTCAGCCAACGAAACAAGTAAAGTTCAAAAAGCTCAGCAAGTTTAGCAATGCCCTTACTGATGCTTTTGATGATTTTCAAAATAATTTGCCGGCCTATTATACATTAAGAATTTGTTCAGCCAGCAGAGGTGGCTTCTCTAAGATTTCGGTGGAGTCAAAAACGTATAAGATTCCAAAGTTCACATTTAATGAAGAAGTGGATTCAAGATCATTTACTGGTGAGTGTGATCTTTCAGATGAATCTCAGTGGAAGTTTTAATCTATTTATCTAATAAGGCCCGGTTAACCGGGCCTTTTCTTTTTCTTTATTCCCAAGAACCAGTGTTATCAATATTAGCGTGAGAGCCTAAGAAAGCATTGCTGGCAAACCAAGTAGCAGGATCAGTAAAGATCGTACTTACTAATTGAATACCGGTATTACCTGCGCACCCTCCATTTGGATAACATTTGTTATCCCCGTTAGGATAACCATCGGTACGAAGCATTCTTCCTGTTTTAGGTCCACTGATACTGATATAGGAAGAACCACTTTCATCGGTGATCGCTTGAAGAAGATCGATATTTGAAAGTTCAAATCTTGTGCTGAGGTTTCCTTTCACATTATAACGAACAGATCTTTCAAATACTCCATCACGGTAATTGTGACCTTCTACTTTCATAACACCTGTAGAGCGATTCATATAAAGTGCAAAGGCACTTGATTCATCACTGCCTTCAAGATCAAGAAGGGCTAGCGCTCTTTCATTATCGTTCATTTTTACGGCAATATCATAGGTGATAACCTTGTCATTACCTGGTGAAACTTTGTTTTTTAGAGTTGCACGAAGTTCGATGAACTTATCAAAACCTGCAGCTTTACCTGCAGCTGAAGGAAAGGCCTGAACTTGAGCTTCAATACTTGAAACACCAAACTCAGAGGCAACAACATCAACAAAGGTTTTAGAAAAACAGTTGGTTGATATTTTAAGAGTCTTAGTGCGTTTGACACCATCATAGGTAACATTTCCTAGAGCGCACATAAAACCAGTGGCGCGATCAATGGCCCCGCGAATGGTATCTGGCCCATCAGGTCTTTTCATAATATTGCAATAAATATCATAGAGAGGAAAAAGAGGATTCGCTGGATCATAGGCCGGGCTACCTCCATCAGTAATTTTTCTTAGGCTTCCATGTTTTAAGCAGCCTTTATTGTGGTCAAAAGTGATCGCCTTATTTTCTTGAAAAAACAAAGGTAGAAATGCGGAGGCTGTAATATTACCTGCATCTTTCAGAAGTCCATTTGAATCAGTGCCTAGTTTTTCAATGTTAGCAGAAGTCTGAGCAATGGCATGTGCCTCTGCACTCATAGGTGCTCGAAGAGCAGAATCGTTGGAACTGTCTTTCCCACAAGATATGAGAAGCATCGTAGAACTCGTAACCAGAAGGATACGCCCAAGTTTTGAGAACATCTTATTCACTCCTTTGAAATATAAATGATGAAAAAAGTTTACGAAGGAATGTGAGTTCCTCCTAAAGAAAACAAAAACGAAGATGGAAAATGAACCTTGGGTGATACGCTGGTTGGAAAGTTGCTCACCTAATGAGCAAAAGAAAATGAACTTATTTGATCGAGTTTTGATTATTTAATACAGATCAAGGGGTAAAGAAATGATAAACTTTGCCCCTTCGTTTTTCCTACTCTCTACTCTGATATCCCCTTGATGAGCTAGTATTATTTCTTTAGCGATATAAAGTCCAAGCCCAACTCCTCCCGGAGAACTGGCCGAATGATGGCCTTTATAAAATCTTTCAAAAATAAGAGATTGAACTTCAAGAGGGATTCCTGGTCCACTGTCTTTAATAGTGATTGTGATGTTGTCATTAGGCTTAGTAACTCTAACTAGCACATTGGAAAGAGGAGCAAATTTAAAAGCATTAAAGATGATATTAGTAAGGACTTGCTCCATTCTAAGCGGATCCCAAGTTACGTAAAGAGATGAATCAACCTCAAGCTGTAGTTTGAGCTTGATATTAGGAGTAGGAATAAAAGGTTCAAGGTTAGAGATTAAAGAGTGTAAAAAATCATGTAAGTTAAAGGTTGTGGGAGTAACACTCTTTTGAATTTTTTCAAAATAAGCCGAGTCTGCAATAGAGTCTGCAAAAAATTGCAGTCTCTTTAGTTCTTTATCAAAGTTATTCAGAAGACTTAGCAAATCATCAG
>DATGND010000104.1:0-3568 GCA_035306925.1 Bacteriovoracaceae bacterium
TCAAGAATAGGCATTCGACCACGAATAACCCTGTCCTGATTGGCAAGATCATAGGGCTGAATGCTGGCATCGGTTTCTTCTACTTCAGCATAGGAAGTTTCAGCTTCTTGAACCAACTCCAATGAAGGTGAATCACCTGATTCATCATTGACGGCTTTTAGTAATGCGTCTACTTCGTCTTGGCTCAATACCTGGGCCATCGTATCTCCTCCTGAGAAACTTTAGCTGATTAAGCATCCTGCTTAATCAGTTTATCTGGAAACTGATGTAATATACATCTTCCACTCTTCCATCAATCAAAAAAGAATTGATCGAAGATTTTATCTCTTCCTTCAAATAATCCTTACCTTCTCTTTTCAGAAGGTCATCAGCACGTTTGGTATTTAAAATGCTGATAATGGTATCTCTGATCTGAGGTTTACGAGCTTCGAATTCTTCCTTCTTCGCATCGTCACTCATCTTTAAGACTGCATCTAATCTTAAATATCTTCTTGGGCCATCACCTTGAGCAAGGTTTACAGTGAAGCTTTCTAATTGAAGTAATTTCTCTTCTTTAATCACTACTTCAGACTTAACTTCGTCATTTGCTTCATCATTTCTTTGCCCTTCTTTAAGAAGAGCTTCTAAGCTTGGTCTCTTTGCTTCTAATTGCATAAAACGCCATTGAAAATAAGCAACCGCACTCATGGTAATGATGTTCGTTATTATTAATAAAATCAGGAGAGGATTTTTACTCTGTGAACCTGTCCCTGGTTTATTATCTTCAGCCATTTGAACCTTTTTGAACTAAAAGTTGATCCACTTCCTGGGATCTAGTCAAAATTATAACTGTCATTAGCGTTGTAATCAAGGTTCTCACTTGTTAGGTGGAAGTTTTTTCCTCCTCCATGTCAGTTCTCCGACATCTGAAGGCAAAAAAAAGGCCCCAGATTTCTGGGGCCAAAACGAACCTTGATGATTTTATTGAAAAAGGAAATTAAAGTTTAACTTTTCCTCTCTTCACTAGCTCATCGATGAGCCCTTCGAAATGTTGAGTAGGATAAGCGCCTTTTACTGGAACACCATTAATAAGGAAGCCTGGAGTCCCCTGGAAACCAAACTTTGCAGCTTCTTCCATATCCTGGTCAATTCTTACTTGTACAGCTTCTGACTTAATGTCTTTTGCAAGTCTTGCCATATCCACTTTAAGCTCTTTCGCTATTGCTTTTAAGAAAGACTCTCCATTACGAAGTTTACCTTGTTCTTGATAGATTCTATCGTGGAACTTCCATGCTTTCTCAGGATCTTGAAGACGGATAGCTTCATAGTATTGTGAAGCAGGCATGGCATTCGGGTGGAAGCTTAGAGGAAGGTGCTTATAAACGATGCGGATTTTTCCTTCATACTTCTTTAAAAGTTCATTAACAGTGTTGAATCCACGAGCACAGAATGGACATTCAAAGTCTGAATACTCAACGAGTGTAAGAGGAGCATCTTTGTTCCCTCTGAACGATTCATCATCTCTGATTTGTGGAACTAGAGGATTATTAAAGCTATCCTCAAGAGCAGCTCTTTCAGCCTCTTCTCTTTTCTTGGCCTGTCCTTCTTGAGCAGCTTTTACAGCGTTATTAAGCGCATCGATAAACTTCTCAGGATTAGCTTCGATCGCTTCTGTAATGATTTCTGGATTATCCTTGAGCATTTTTTTCAGGTCGTCTTTCGAGGTACAACCTACCGCCACGATGGCAACTAATAGCATTCCTAGTAGTTTTTTCATTTGATTCCTTTTATGAAAAAATAATTGATTCTATCCTAACATTGCCTCAGAGGATTTCAACTCTCTTCTGTATCTTTTGTTTCATTTTGAAATTCACGAGTAACATGATTTAGGAATTTATTTAGTGTCCGCGTATAGTCTCTGACATGGTTAAAGCCAAGAAGATGTACCCGACTAGAATAGTTGCCTTTCATAAATGATCTCATGGTTGAGAAAATACCAAAAGCTGCTCCTGACATTTTATCATAAAGGTGAAAGGCCAGTCCCCCATAAAGAGCAACAGTAAGCAGAACAATCCAAATATAAATGTCCTCAAAAATCTCAATCTGCCCCAGAAAAAAACTCTTATAGTCTTTAGCATCAGGCAAGAGATCCAAAGCTAATTTAAGAATATTGGTAGTCAGAATATCAATTACTGAAGCAGCAGAGATAAAGGTCACAATCCCAATAATCAATAATAAAAAAGAAAAGTGAATAAGATAAACCACATCTAACTTAGGACGGTGAATTTTTGAAAACTGTGGAGGTATGCTCTGGGGGGTTAATTGTTTTTTAAGACGATTCTCCCTCAAGTAAAGAAAGAAGAACTCAGAGAAACGAGTGAGAAGATTATAGTTACTATAAACTTCTGGCTGGTAACTTGCGTTTACATCGGTGATAGCTTCTTCAGAATACTTAGCGATATTAAAAAACGGCCTCAGTAAAATCCACCCTACATAACAACCGGCCAGAAACAAAAGAATATGAAAAGCAAATATGTAAGGGATGAGATCCAGAGTCTCTGAAAAAACATATCCCAGGAAAGTCTCAAGCTCAATCAAGCTCACTCTGGACTGAGTTTCAAAGAAAAGATAATTGAAACGAAGCTGTTGAATTAAAGAATACAGAACGAAAAAGTGAATAAAGATAGAAAATATCATTATTTTCCCGCCAACCATCAGAATAAATCGAGATTGAGGTGACTTAAATAAACCTTTAAAGTCGGATAGGAATTTCTTTAAAATCATAAGTTTATTCTAAATATAGTTAGAAAAATATGAAACCCCGGCAAAGCTTGATTCAAAAGACTAAAGTTATTAGGAATTATTCCGAATAGCCATAAGAACTCTTTTAAGACCAAGGAGTCTTATTTATGAAACATCTCATCTTTCCACTACTTGCTCTCACTCTAATAGTGGTCTGTGGTAAAGACAATAAATCAGGGCAAAAGGATTCATGGACATACTCTGATCCTTACCTAGGACCAGGTACAGCTCCTGCTAATCTCCAGGCTCTCTTTAGTGCTGTTCCATGCAGTTTGAACCCGAGTGCAAGCCGCACGAGAATGGACATTCCTCTACAAGGCTTCCAGACGATTATCCCTACCGGAGATATTTATGTCGGGATGACTTCATATGGTGATATTGCTGTTATTCAGGGTAACGGAACACGAGTTCCTCAATTCTCTGCCTATCTATGTCACAGAGATTTTACAACACCACAAGGCTCTGTTCTTTCGAATGTGAGAATAGGTTCTTATTCTAATTGTAACTACAAGCCGATTACCTCTGCTACATTAGTATTTCCAGGATCTGTTGCTTCTGCAGAGTTCAGAATGCTTGATTTTGGAATTCCACAAAATGGAACTTTTGTACCAATACCTACTATCTGTAAATAAGTGATGAGTATTAAAGCTCATCACTTTTTCATGCGAATATAATCAAAAACTCCGTCTGCAATGGCCAGGGCCATTTCATCAAGAAACTTCTCACTGTTTATTTTTTTTAATTCATTAGGGTTCGACATAAACCCAACTTCGATCAATAAGCCCGG
>DATGND010000105.1:0-6551 GCA_035306925.1 Bacteriovoracaceae bacterium
TCAAAGTTTCATTCTTTTGAACCGTATACTCTAGCGTAGGACTAATCTCAGAGACTTCAGAAATAACAGGAGTCTCTTCTACTAAGTTTCCTCCCATCATATCTTCCATTAAAGGATCTTCCATTTCCACATTACTTAGCAGTTCATCAGCCTCTGTGAGCTCGATTTGGGCCACATCTTCATTAACTTTCTGTGCTGATTTTGAGCCCGAACAGGCCACGAGGGTCAAACTTAACAAAGCAATAATTGCTGAATATTTCATATACACTCCCTGTATTTATATTAAGTATAACTTAGATATGTATCGACAGGGAGTAAGAAAAAATTAACTTTTTAAACTAAAAGTGGAAGAACATGTCCTTCTGATCAATGGAGTCCCACACTCTCTTAACCAAACGATTGAAATGATCTTCGTTCTCAAGAAAATCCAGCTCATCCGTGTCTACAATTAAGGATTTCCCAAGATCATAGTTCTCATACCAGTCATCGTAGTACTTGTTTAAACTTGTTAAGTAATCAACCGGAATGGCCTGCTCGTAATCGCGACCTCTCAACTTGATACGCTCCTGTAGCTTAGGGACTGAGCGACGAAGGAAAATCATCAGCGTTGGTGGGTTAAGGTATCTAATCATCGACTCATAGAGATTCTTATAGTTCATGTAATCTCTCTCATCGAGTTTTCCTTGCTCATAAAGCGCGCGTGCAAAGATATTAGCGTCCTCATAAATAGATCGGTCTTGAACGGAACTCGCCGGCAGAGCTTCGATCTCTTTGTGAGTATTAAAGCGATGATTTAAAAAATAAACCTGTAAAGGAAAAGACCAGCGACTCATATCCTGGTAAAAATCGGCCAGATAAGGATTGTCCTGAACTGATTCATAGTGAGGCTTCCAGCCTAAGCGATCAGATAACTTTTTTGTAAGAGTTGTTTTCCCACTTCCAATGTTTCCGGCAACCACCACGAAGAGGCGGTTAGAGCCGTTTGTCAGCTGTTGATAGGCCAAATCAGACATTAAGATCTCCTCAATTTTTTTGAGCTAGTTAATGTTGTATAAAGCCTGACTCAATCTATCAATTTATATTTTTCGCTGTTTAATTTACGTCTTTTGTCAAAATCTACTAGAATAGAAGGATCATGAGTAAATTTACTGTTTTAGTGGCCTTTATGCTTTTTTCCTCACCCTTGTGGTCGCAGTCCTTAGTGGATGACGCCAATCTCTATCGTGGAGGAGATCGCAGTAATGTCATTCAAGAGACAATAAAAATTATTTCTGGATCAAAGCGCATTTTTATTATCACTAATAATAACCAAGTGCTTTCTGCGGGCGACTTTATTTCAATTGCACTTGATGACAAACTGGCCGCTCGCGCTGTGGTTGCTAAAATTCATCAAGGGCAAGTTGGAGTGAAAATTTTAAAAATTTATTCCATGGCCCAGTGGACAAGACTGCGTCGTGATTTAGAAGTGCAGATCGTTCGAGGGGATGATTCACAATTTGAGAAGAAAGAAGCTCCTGCTCCGGAACCCCAGAACCGCATTCGCGATGAAGATGATCTCTACACAGGAGACATCATGATCGAAGATGATTTATCAGTCTTTGATGAAAATAAAAATCGTCACATTAAACCAGATAATTTAGTAGGTCTCCACGGGACTTACCTTGATGCTGCTGAAATTGACTCTCAAGGATCTACTCGTCGCTCTATAATGGTGGGATTATCATGGGCCTATCAATTTAGTGATAACTATTACATTGAGGGCGTTTATTCTCGCGCTAGTTTTAACGACTTTCCTAACGAAGGTCAGTCCACCGTGGTCAATAGCATGGTTGGCCGTTTGAAATACAATATTAAGGGACCTCTCTATACTTTCTTCCAGCCATACGTAGGTTTTAGAGTTCAATCCGTCTCTTCTCCTGATGCAGGAAAAAATAATAATCCTCAAATCTCACTGGAAGAAGAAGTAGCGATTGAAGATCTGGAAAAAAGCGGTGTCGTTTTTGGTGTCACTGTATTAAGAAGATTAGTTCCAGGTTGGTTTGTTAAGGCCAACGTTGGATCAGACATGATTAACTTAGGTTTTACCATTGAATTCTAAATATCTTTTTTATTTCTCATTATTTTTTATACTTATCAGCTGTGGAGTGAAGGGACCCCCTGTCTCTCCTGAGAATCGCAATATTCCATCATTCATAAAAAACTACGAAGATATTCATCTTGAAGATGAAGAAATTAACAAATTGGAAAAGTACGGGAATTAAGAGATGTCTCTTATAATCGCACTCGGTTCAAATTTAGGTGATAAAGAAGCCAATTTAAAACTTGCCTATGAAAGACTAACTCAGTCTCTAAGGCCAGTGGCTTCCTCCCGTATATACCGCTCCTCCGCCGTTGACTATCTGAATCAACCGGATTTCTTCAACCAAGTCATTGAATTTGAAACCCCAACCGACCTAACGCCCGGTCAGTTAATGGATCTGTGTTTAGAGATTGAAAAAGACTTAGGCCGCACTCGTCAAATTCTGCGTGGTCCCAGAGTTATCGACATTGATATTATATTCTGGGACAATATGACTTCAGCATCTCCTCACATCACACTGCCACATCCGCGCTGGCAAGAACGAAGCTTTGTGGTGCGCCCCCTTCAGGAACTTCCTTTTTTTAAAGTCATTTCATCATGGCATAAAATCCCAACTTCTTTTACAATAGAGGCGTTTCCTATTTAACGTCTTCAAAGGTTAAAAAATGGACTTTCAACTTACTCAAGAACAAATTGAGATAAAAGAACTTGCTCTTAAGTTTGCTCGTAATGAGATGATTCCTGTAGCACAAGAATATGATGAAAAAGGAATCTTTCCTAAGGAGCTTTTTAAAAAAGCTTGGGAACTGGGATTGATTAACACCTGTATTCCTGCTGAGTATGGTGGTGCTGGATTTACTTCTCTTGATTCAGTGATCATCTCCGAAGCACTAGCTTATGGATGCATGGGAATCAATACATCCTTTATGGCCAATGATCTTGCTCTTCTCCCAATTGTTTTAGGTGGCAATGATGAGCAGAAGAAAAAGTTTCTCACTCCCTTCACAACAGACTTTAAAATTGCTTCCTTCTGCTTAACTGAACCAGGCAATGGTTCCGATGCAGCAGGAATTAAAACAACGATCAAAGAAGATGGTGACCACTGGGTGATTAATGGTGAGAAAATGTGGATCACTAACGCTGGTCATGCAGACCTGTTTGTTGTCTATGGAACAATTGATCCAAGTTTAAAACACAAAGGAATTTCTGCGGTAGTGGTAGAAGCAGGAACCGAAGGAATTGAGCTCGGTAAAAAAGAAGATAAGATGGGTCACCGTTCAAGTGACACTCGTGGCATTCGTTTCAACAATGTTCGTGTGCCTAAGGAGAATATGTTAGGAAAACCTGGTGATGGTTGGACTATTGCCATGAATACTCTTGACCACTCTCGCCCACTAGTTGCTTCCAGTGCCCTAGGTGGCGCCCAGCGGGCCCTGAATCTTTCAATCCAATATTCCAAAGAGAGAACTCAGTTTGGTGTACCTATAGCAAAACACCAGGCCATTCAGTTTATGATTGCAGAAATGGGTATGAAAGTTGAAGCTGCTCGCCTGCTCGTTCATAAAGCAGCTTGGTTATGTGATCAGGGTCAGAAAAATACTGAAATTGCCTCTTATGCAAAGGCCTTTGCTTCCGACTCTTGTATGCAAATCACTACAGATGCAGTACAAATCTATGGAGGCTATGGTTACTCAAAAGAGTACCCTGTTGAAAAACTTATGAGAGATGCTAAACTCATTCAGATTTATGAGGGTACCTCCCAGATTCAAAGACTGGTGATGGCCCGTGAACTTCTTAAATAAAATAAAGGACTCGAAAAAGGAGAACGTATGAATATTTTCGTGTGCGTGAAACAAGTTCCTGATACAGAAACTAAAATCACTCCAACTGCTGATGGTAGTTTCATTGAAACCAATTCAATCAAATGGATTATGAACCCGTATGATGAGTTCGCTGTTGAGCAAGCTCTTCTTATTAAGGCTGCTAACTCTGCTGCTAACGTAACAGTTGTTCGCGTTGGTTCAGTAAAAGATACTGAAGCTCTAAGAACTGCTATGGCCATGGGTGCAGATGAAGCAATTCTTGTTGAGGCTCAAGATAATCTTGATTCATACTCAATTGCCAAAGCTCTTAAAGGGGCCATCGAAAAATCTGGAAAGAAACCAGATCTTATTCTAACAGGTAAGCAAGCTATTGATGATGATGCTCTTCAAGTTCCTCAAATCCTAGCTCAGATGCTTGATCTTCCTTCAGTATCTGTCATTGTTGGGTTTGAACTTAATGGCACAACAGTAAAAGCAAAAAGAGAAATTGAAGGTGGTGCTCTAGAAGTTTATTCAGTAGAAGCTCCTGCCGTATTTGCTTGTAACAAAGGTTTAAACACTCCTAGATATGCTTCTCTTCCAGGAATCATGAAAGCGAAGAAAAAGCCGCTTGCTCAATACTCTCTAAGTGATGTTGGTGTGAGTGATGCTGACAGACGTGTTAAGTACTCTGAGTTCCGTCTTCCACCAGAAAAACCAGCTGGTAAGAAATTTGATGCTACAGATGCTGCAAAACAAGCTGAAGTGGTAGCTCAAGTTGTTGGTCTTCTACGTACTGAAGCAAAAGTAATCTAATTTTAAGAATTAAAGGAAAACCGTTATGGCAAACGTATTAGTATTTACAGAATTACATGATGGAAAAGTAAAACCTGTTACACTAGAAATTCTCGGTAAGCTTGCTGGTCAAAACACAGACGTTGCAGTGATCGGAGATCTTTCAGCTGATGAAGTAACAGTTCTTGCCAATCATGGTGCTCAAAACATACACAAAATCAATGGTGCAAACCTTGATAAATATTCACCAGAAGGTTACGCAAACGCTCTAGCTAACTTCATCAAGTCTAAGTCTTATGATTATGTTTTTGCTGGTGCAACTTCAATGGGTAAAGACCTTCTTCCTCGTCTTGCTACTCAGTTTGATGCTGGTCTTGCTTCTGACGTTGTTAACTTCACTATGGATGGAGGCGTATTCGCTGGAACACGTCCTTTCTTCTCTGGTAAGTGTCTTGCTAAAGTTGAATTAACAGGCCCTAAACCTCACTTCGTATCGATTCGTCCAAACGCTCTTGGTATGACTGAAGGTCTAACTGCAGGTGCTGGTACAGCTCATGATGTAGCAGGAGATGCTGGTAACGTTCGTGCCGCTATTTCTGAGATCATCAAAGCTGCTTCTTCTAAGATTGACCTAGCTGAAGCCAATATCATCGTAACTGGTGGACGTGCTATGAAATCCGCTGAAAACTTCAAGATTCTTGAAGAGCTAGCAGATGTCATCGGTGCTACAGTAGGTGCTTCTCGTGCAGCAGTTGACTCTGGATTTGCTCCACACTCAATGCAAGTTGGTCAAACTGGTAAAACCGTTTCTCCTTCTCTTTACATTGCTTGTGGTGTATCTGGTGCTATTCAACACCTTGCAGGTATGAGAACTTCAAAAGTGATTGTGGCCATCAATACAGATCCTGATGCTCCAATTTTTACTAGAGCAGACTACGGAATCGTTGGTGACCTTTTCACAATTGTTCCACTACTAAAAGAAGAGTTTAAAAAGCTTCTAGGAAAATAATTGTTAGTACAAAAATTCGCCGGCCTTTTGGCCGGCTTTCTTTATAAGATCTACGCTTCAACATTTCGTTATGAGCTTCATTTTGAAAATGAGGCTGATAAAAGACTTGTTTTTGAAGATCTATCAACCCCCAGACCTCATTTTGGTAAAAACCTCATTTATGCTTGCTTCCATCAGGATGATTTAAGCTGTCTTCCCTACTTTGCTGACAAGGGTATTGTCATTCTGATTTCCCAATCAAAAGACGGGCAAATTTTGGCCAGTGCGGTTGAGCACATGGGGTATGAAACTGTACGGGGTTCAAGTCATCGAGGTGCTGTAGCTGGCCTTCTGGCCCTCATGAAAAAATGTAAAGAAGGTTATAGTCTCACTATTGCCGTTGATGGACCCAAGGGTCCAATCTATCGTGTTAAAGAAGGGATTACTAACGTCTCTGAAAAAAGCCAGCGTCCTATCGTTCCTGTCAGGGCCCATGTTCATAGCAAGAAGGTTTTTGAGAAAAGCTGGAATAAGGCAACTCTTCCGTTGCCGTTTTCCAAAGTGACAATACTCATTGGTAAAATCGATTTTTATACGACAACTTCACTTGAAGAAAAGATGCTTTCGCTCAGGATTAAAACTTAAAGCTTCCCCCCACACCTTGCGCTTGTAGCTCACGATCCAGGTTGGCCATCTCTTCCATCTCGTAACCTTCCTGACCAAACTGACCAACATCTACATGAGCAAGCTCTTCGACTTGATAACCTGCTTCGATGGCTTCTGTTGACTGGAAACGAAGACGAGTTCCCGCAAGCGAGCCTGCGGTGAAACTAACCATATAGGCCTGGCGATCAACTTGATAAAGTAAACCGCTAAAAGTCTCCCC
>DATGND010000106.1:0-3158 GCA_035306925.1 Bacteriovoracaceae bacterium
TAGCTTTAACAGAGTCTTCTTTTGTATTTGAGTAAGTAACGTTTACCCCCCATTTGAAATCCTCTGATTCGGCTGCACCAAAGAAAAGATCAATTTGGTTATCCTGATGAATATTCGTTGAGTTTGCTAAACGAAGATAGCTACGAGCTTCGTGAGTGATGTAAGATTCTCCACCAATGTGAAGACCATACACATACTTACCATGAGACTTAAGGAAACCACCTTCAGCCTGAGGATTAGTATCAGTATCGGCCTTATTATTTAGAGCTCCAATCTCAGAATCCTCGTTTCCTTGTGCTCCCCACTCTAAATAGATCCCATCTTTATATTCATGAATATAAGCAGCGTTCTGGAAAATATTTCTGTTATCTGAAAAATATAAAGCCCCTGCTGTCTCTAGGTTTTCACCTAGGGCCAGAAGGCGAGCTTTAGAAGCTTCTGCAGTGTTTGTTGCAAGAACTGCTAATCCTGCTAATGCAATAATCTTTTTCATATTATTCTTCCTTAAACCTTAATTAGAATCTGTAAGTAAGAGATACGCGAGTCATTAGGTTATCAAGAGAAAGAACACCTCTTTCATTATCAAGATCACTAATTTGACCAGCACCATTGTTTCCAGTTCCAATTAGACCATCAACCATGAAGTCACCTAGCTTAAGAGTTGCACCAGCATTTACTGAAGTTGAGTTAGCAAGAGTGCGCTCTTGTTTCTTCTGTTGAGAAACTTTTACTTCTTCGTTTGACCAAAGGTTTTGAGCTACTGAACCACGAAGAGTTAACCAAGAAGTAGCGTCGTGCTCGAAACCGATAGCAACAGGAACTGCTACAGTATCAACAGTTGTCTTGGCACCATCTTTAAACTCTTCTTCAGACATAAATGCAGAAAGTTTTACGAACATCATAGTCTTATCAGAAAGTCTTTCTGTACGAGCTGCACCCATAGTGTAGAAAGTATTCTCTTGAGTTTGCTTATTAGCTCTACCTTTAATTGAGTACTCTTCCATTCCTACTTGAGTTAATAGAGTGTACTTGTTTAGTCTATAAGATCCACCAACTTCAAATTCTTGGTCACGATCAAATTTTACTTTACTTCCAGCTTCTCTTTGCTCAGCTTTCCCCATAAGGCCACCTTTCACGTAAACTGAAGCGTTACCGAAGATAGCACCTACGTTAAGATCCATAGCTTGACCTTCAGCTTTCCCTGGTGTTCCAGCTACTACGTGAGTGTCATCATTAGATTGAGAGTATGTGAAGTTTGCACCCCACTTGAAACCAGCATCGCCAGCTACGAAAAGATCAATTGTGTTTGATGGAGAATACATATCACCGTCATTAGCAGCAACATCTTGGAAGTTCATAGTTCTTCCAAGGTGAAGACCGTAAACTAGATTTTTGTGAGAATAAAGGATTCCACCTTCTGCATTTGGAGCAGTGTCATCATCTGATTGATTTGCTTCACCCCATTCAAAAGTAACCATGTCAGCATGATTGTTAGCTTCAGCAGCGTTTAGGAAAATGTTACGGTTGTCATTAATGAAGAATGAACCGTTAGCATCTTCACCTAGGGCCATTAGACGGGCCTTAGAAGCGAAAGCCGGTGTTGCAAGAACCGCGAGACCAAGAGCAACTGTAAGCTGTTTTTTCATGAAAACTCCTTTTTTACAAAATGACCGTAGTCATATTTCACGTTTAAACATGCTAAAGAAAATAGTTATTACTTTAAGTTTGAAATTGAGAATTGAGTTTGGCAAACAAAATTTGAAGGTCTGAAATGCGATAAGAGAAAGTGGTCCGATGAAAAAAGGCCATCCGAAGATGGCCTTTCGTATGATTTAGAAAAGAATATCAAACTTCAAAAAGTTCAATTTCAACTCAGTTCCACTCGTAAAATAGTTATCTCTGATTTTTCCACCGTAACGTTTGTATTCAAATGAAACCGTAGGGGCATATGAAATATTGACCACAGAATAGCGTCCTAGATCCCATCTTTTTCCTGCCTCAGTTATTAAGAAAAGGTTAATACCTTTTTTATTTCCAATACCTCTAGCCTTAAAACTAGCTTTTTCAGCCCCGGCTAAAACGGCTGCAAATAATGAATTTTTAACATCACGATGATTCAAATTATAAAGAAGACCACCACCAAGACCGAGGTTAGATTCAAACGATTCTCCACCCCACTTAGTTTTCTCTCTATTGTAATAAGCAAGAGCTTTTACCATGAGGCCTTGAGTGTTGTTGATGTCTTGAGCATAGTTAAGATTAAAACGAAATTGAGTTTCTCTACGATCGCTTCCTTTCTTAGTGTTATCAGTCTTAAAGACCAATCCACCTGTATACGAAAGATCGAAAGCATCGACAGAAACGATTCTATGGGTGTTCGCTTGAACAAATAGAGAAGACATCAGCACTAATACTGCTGCTAAAAATTTCATATAACTCCTTTAAGGAAATTAAATTAGTGTTCTGGTCAGATATTGTTCACTAGAAAGGGACACATCGACAAGCTTACTTTGTCCCAAAAATTCCAAGGAAGGATATTTTTTAATAACTTCAAGAAGTCGTTCGTTACGAACTCCCTGGATGAACATTTCAGAGTCAAAACGAATTGTTTCCCCTTTAATGCTTTTTTCAAACTCAGGAAAAACTCGCTCCATTACTCTCTTAAGAAGTTTGATTTTGCTTCCAAGGTCTTCCGCTTGAGGTTCTTCATCATGAATGAGAAAGAGAACGTTACATCTCTTTTCATGAAACTCGACGATAAAGTGTCCCCACTCATGAGTCATACTTTGTGGTAATAGTAGAGTCTGTGATGGTTGTCCGAAATCCTTAGAAAGCTCAAAACTCACATTAAGAGCTGCAATGGATTCCGTAGAAGAGCAAAAGTCGATGAGCTCAGCCTCCAGGTCATTCTTATTTGAAATGAGATTAAGAAACTTATTAGGTGAAATTGAAACATACAGATTCTCTGCACCTAACTCAGTGAAGTCTTTAAAGGTTAAAGACCACTCTTCTTTTTCAACCAGGTCACTAGGCTCAGTCTTTGTGATCGATTCAAATATCTTCATGTCCTGAGATGTCTTTAATAATTCATCCAGGCCTTTCCAATCTTCAGGGCTAAAAAAGCTTTCTACGAAATACTCATATCCTTTATTAGTAAA
>DATGND010000107.1:0-2289 GCA_035306925.1 Bacteriovoracaceae bacterium
TCAGTTAAACACTCTTTAAGGTACTTGAGGCCAATTTCATGGCGTCTGGCCACAAAGAGCTCATCCGTTTTCAAGGCCGGCCAGGGATAAATACTTTCTATTTTATCAAAGTCTTTCTTTTCGATGATTTTTTGGGCCAGAAGGTCCTTGGTATAAAGATGGGCCATCTCTATTACCATGGATTTCCATTCTCCCTGCCGTTGCGACGGCCTCACATCCAAGGCATGGTTGAGAAATTCTCTGTAGGAGCCTTCCTGACTTAGGGCCCTTAAATCTTCTAAGTTATAGGTCACGGCCAGGGCCGTAAAAGGCTGAGATAGAAGAAGAATTAGAGTTAATAACTTAGACATAAAATTATTTTAGGAGGCTGCGCAGAAGGCGTCAAATACCTCATTTAACTCATTGCTAGGATTAGCTTTGAAATGATAGAGTTGGGCCATTAAAACATGGAGGCAATGTGACTTCGGGATTACCTGTTGTACTGAATAAAACTATTCAAAATTCTTGGTCTGTTTACTACTACCAGGAGTTTGAACAACTTATCTTTAATAACCATTCGATTTGTCCAGAAATCGAAAAGCTTATTATTTTCAGTGAAAACTTTGAAAATAAAAATGGCTTTAGAAGGGAAGTAACTCTTAATGCTTTCCCTTTACTTTGCACAGTGTTCCCTAAAGAGAAATCTCTTTATATTGGAACAAGGCGCTTAAGCCGAGAGCTTGCTATTTTAAAGCTCTATGAACATGATGCAGACTTTGTGGAAGAAGATTTAAAAAATCATCTTTCTTCCTTGAAGAATCACATTGAAAAAATATCCTCCGTCTCTGTTTCAGATTTTCCTTCTGAAATTGAATGGGTGGCCTTTGAAAATAATCTTCCGACTTTTTGGAATAAGAAAAGCTGGGATGATGTGGAGGAGCGTTCAAAAGAAATTCTCACGGATTTGGTTAAAAATGTTTCCGCTTATCGTTCCACACTTTTTGAAAAGATTTCCGACTATGGTTTAAACCTTACGGCCCAGTTTGATCTTATTAGAGTTCACCTTCTCAAGTTCCTGGCCCTACTCCCTTCTCTTGATCATGATCAGTCAGGAAAAGAAGTGAAAAGAAACCTTTTAGAGTCTCTTAGACGTTTACTAGAAGATTCCGCTTCTCTTCGTGAGAAGAAATCTAACTTGAGTACCAGACCTCTTCCTTGGCATTTAACCTACGGTGCTAAAGCGGCCCACTTTATTGCAAGTTTTTTACCTGCAGGGCTTCTTGCTTTTGTGGTGAGATTTCTGGTGAAGAAAATGGCCAAACGTTTTATTGCCGGAGAGTCCATTAAAACATCTCATAGAACTCTGAGAGAGTTAAAGTTTACAGGAAGGGATGCAACTCTTGATCAATTAGGAGAGTTAGTTGTTTCCAATCGTGAAGCGGATGAGTACTTCGAAAAAGTTCTCCAATTAATTAATGGTCTTAAGGATCATATCCAGAAAGGGGAAATGAATAAGGCAGGGATTCTTTGTGCCCACGTCTCTATTAAAGTTTCTGCCCTTTGTGATGATTTCAGACCACAGGCCTTCGATGTTACTTATGATAAGGTGGCCCCAAGACTTCGTCGTATTCTTCTAGAGGCCAAACGTGAGCAGGTTTTCATCAATATCGATGCTGAACACTATTATCACCGTGATATTGTCTTAAAAATCTATGGAAAAGTTTTATTAGAAACTCCTGAACTGAGTGACTATGACCAGACAGGTATCGTTCTTCAGGCCTATTTGCGAGATGGTTCCCGTCACTTAGACGATATCATCAGTCTTGCTCGTCAAAGAAAACTTCGCATGCCGATTCGTCTGGTAAAAGGAGCTTATTGGGATGCTGAGACTATTGAAGGAGAGGCCCATCAGTTTATTCCTCCTCAATTCTTAAACAAAGAAGAGAGTGATATTCACTTCAGACAACTGGCCTATAAGTGTCTTGCTAACCATGAGTTTATTCAGCTTGGGATCGGCTCCCACAACTTAAGTGATCATGCTTTTGTAGAAGCGGTTCGTGAGCTTCGTTTCCCTCACGCTCCTGTGATTGAGCACCAATGTCTACATATGACTTATGAAGCTCTGTCTCACGGACTATCGAAGATGAACTGGCCTACAAGAAACTATATTCCAATTGGGAATCTTCTGGTGGGGATGGCCTATCTTGTTCGTCGTATTATGGAAAACTCTTCTCAGGTGGGTGTGCTTTCCATTATGCGCTCTCATAAGAAGTCCACGGCCATGTTAAATGCTCTGGATCTTCTAGAGCA
>DATGND010000108.1:0-6028 GCA_035306925.1 Bacteriovoracaceae bacterium
TAAAAAAGATTGCCCCTTATTTCTTTTCATTGTTCTTATTTTTATGTTCATTAGCGGGCCTCACTTTTCTTTACGAAAAAAAAGTGACCAAAGAGAAGGCCCTTACCAATAAAAGTCTTCTTATCCCAGTGGAAGAGCGTCCACTAAATGGGGCCAAGCCATATCTAGACTACATACGTCCCAATTCTGTCTATCGAATATACAAACACTTTAATAACGAAGTCATCTATGATGTTAAATATGAATTTAATGAATTTTCTCTAAGGGATATTCCTCAACATAACCCTCAAAAGGATGATCACCATCTTGTCTTTGCTGGTTGTTCTTTTACCTTTGGAGAAGGCCTTTATGTTGAAGAAACATTTCCTTACTTAGTTGAGCAGCAGATTGAAGGTTATCATACTTATAACTGGTCATTTATGGGCGGAGGGATTCATCGCCTGCTTAACCATGCTGATTTTCTTCCTCTGAAAGAGCACATCAAACAAGAGAAAGGAAAACTCTTTTACATGTTCTTTGCTGATCACCTGAATCGTTTCCATGCTACTCCTGATTATATCTCATGGGCAGCTTACAAAGACCCTATTTACAAAGTAGAGGAAGGAAAAATTGTCTATAAAGGAATCGCCGGCGAAACATCCTCTTATCGTCAATATCAGTACTTTAAAAAACTTGGACTTGGTAATTTCTTTGTAAAATTTTACTCTATTTTCAAAATGTACTACCGTGGGGATAAGGAACTAGAAGATTTTGTCATCGCAGTGAAGACTCTTAAAGAAAAGTATTTGCAAAACTTTTCAGAAGGAGAATTTACTTTTGTTTTTCATCCCCTCTTTCTCCCAAGAGATAATCAGGTTGAAAGAATGAAGCCTTTACTTACAAAGCATGGGATCTCATATATTGATCCTACTCCAGAATTCAGGGCCTATTCTGCTACATTAAATACCGATAAGGCGTCAACGATCTTTAGAATTTCCAATGACGGGCACCCAAGTCATTTTTTTAATCAATTCTTATCCAATTACTTTTTAGAGAACGTTTTAAAAAGGTCGAGAGAAATCTGAAATTGATTCTTTAGGTATAAAGCGACTACTGGTTTTAAGAAAAGCTTTATTGCGAAAAAATAAACGGTAAAAAATAGAAAACGGAGTAAAGAAGAAGAAGTAAAAAATAAAAAGTAAAATTTGCGAATTAAAAAGACCTACTTTAAAAAGAAATTTCTTTTGAACTGAACGAACCTTATCACTCAACAAAGATAGAATAAGAAGGGCCAGTACTCCAGAATACCAAATAACTCCCCCTCCTGCTCCATAAATAATCACAGAAAGCATAAAGCAGAAATTGATACTGAAGAGATACTTTTCTTTAAAATTAGTCCAATTCAAATTCATTCCTCCATTCATGGTCTTTCATCTCCGGAAGCTTCATATCCTTACTGATAAGATAGTTTCCCAGAACCAAGACATCGATCTCTGTTCTCCTAAAACAGCGATAAGCATCTTCCGGTGTGCATACGATAGGTTCTCCACGCACATTAAAGGAAGTATTAACTAAAACAGAAGATGAGTTTCTTTTTTTAAAAGTATTTAAAAGTTTAAAGAGAATTGCGTTTCTTTTTTCACACACGGTCTGAAGTCTAGCAGAATAATCCACGTGAGTAATGGCCGGATAGATTGATCTTACTAGATTTAGTCTTTCTATACCAAACTTATGGGGCTCATCCTCATTTACTCTGAGTTCCTCTCTTACTGGTGCCACAAAGAGCATATAAGGACTTTCATGTTCAAAATCAAAAATCGATTTAGCATCCTCTTTCAAAACGATAGGAGCAAAAGGTCTGAAAGATTCTCTATATTTGACCTTTAAATTCATGGTTCGCTGAAGATCATGTATTCTGGCATCTGCAATTATAGAGCGATGGCCTAAGGCCCGAGGACCAAACTCCATTGAGCCTTGGAACCAACCAATGATTTTTTTATCCTCCAGAAGCTCACAAGTTCTTTCTATCATTTGTTCTTCATCTAGTTTTTCAAAAGGTAAGCCTTGAGAAGTAAGGAATTCTTCAATTTCTTCATTGGAAAATGCAGGACCTAAATAACTTCCTTTTTGAGAATCCATATCTGAAACCTCTCTCTCTACTTCCAATTCCAGATGAGTATAGGCTAGAGCCGCACCTAAAGCCCCACCAGCATCACCTGCCGATGGTTGCACCCAGATTTGTTCAAAACCTGTCGTGTGAAAAAGCTTTGAATTGGCCACACAATTTAAAGCGACACCACCTGCTAAACATAGTTTCCTTAACCCCGTCTGATGATGAAGGGATTTCACCAAATGAATCAGAGCTGTCTCCAGTGTCTCTTGCAATGAAGCTGCAACATCCATATGAAACTGTTCAAGCTTTGCTTCTGGCTCCCTTGCTTTCTGCCCTAGTAAGCGCTCAAGACTTGAATTGAACATCCGAAGCTTACGGTCATAAGCAAAGTACTTCATGTTTAAAGAATAAGAACCATCTTCATGAAGCTCTATAAGCTCTTTTAACATCAACTCCTTAAAACGAGGAACTCCATAAGGAGCTAACCCCATAACTTTATACTCTCCAGAATTAACTTTAAAACCAAGGTAAGCAGTGATTGATGAATACAGAAGCCCCAGAGAATGAGGAAAGTGAATTTCCCATAAGGGTCTCAGATTTTTGCCTTCTCCTATCCAGCCCGAAGTGGTGGCCCATTCTCCTACTCCATCAACACATAAAACAGCTGCCTTATCAAAAGGAGAAGGATAGAAAGCAGAAGCAGCATGAGAAAGATGGTGCTCAGAGTATTTAATAGGAGGCACACTTCCCTTTAAAGATTTTAATTTGCTTGTAATATCTCTTTCCAGGAAAAGCTTTTCCTTAAGCCAAATAGGAACAGAAGCAAGGAAAGGTTTAAAACCAAGAGGGGCAGCATTGAGGTGAGTTTCAATCAGACGCTCAAAAGTTATAAAAGGTTTTTCATAATAAACTACGGCCGAAATATCTTTGAGACTCAAATTAAAACTGTTAACAAGAAATTCGATAGATCGTATGGGAAAAGAAGCATCATGTTTCTTTCGAGTAAAGCGCTCCTCCTGTACCGCACGAAGGATGTGGCCATCCTTGATTAAGACAGCAGCACTATCATGGTAATAACAAGAAATCCCTAAAACATAACTCATTAGAAAAAACTATAAATGAAAGGTGCATAAGGATTAGAAGGAGATACCAAGAGGAAAATACCAAAGACAAGCAATGCTCCAATAATGGGTAAAAGCCAGAATTTTTTTCGAACTTTCATGTACATCCAAATGTGCTTAAGCATGCTTATCCTCTCACAGGACTATATTTGATGATCAACTTCAGTGACGTGAAAGACTTTACCTCTTCCAGACTTCTTAGAAAGATACATCATCTCATCTGCAAAATGAATGATTGATTTAGCATCTTTAGCATCCTCTGGAAATCGACCAATTCCTATACTTAATGATAGATTATAATCGGGCCCATCGGTAATCTTAAAAGTTTCATTCTTAACTTTCTCATTAATCCGCACGGCGACTTTCTTTGTTAACTCAAGATTTGTTTCCGGCAAGAGAACAATAAACTCATCTCCCCCATAGCGATAAACCAGGTCTGTTTCTCGAAGCTGAGACTTAAGAACCTTAGACATATCGATGAGAAGCTGGCTTCCAATCACGTGTCCATAGAGATCATTTACCGTTTTAAAGTAATCGATATCGATAAATAGCAAGCTGAAACCCTGCTTATCCTGCTGGTAACGTGCGATATAGTATTCCAAATCTTCAATCAGTTTCCGCTGATTAAAAAGACCTGTTATTTCATCTGTCATTGATAATTCGAGAATATCTTGACGACGTTTGGTTTCCGCAATAATCGAAAGTGAGGTTCTTAAGACATTGGATAAATATCCGCTTACAATTTCATGGACATCCCATGAAGATTTATTTTTTAAGACGAGATATTTAACAATTCCATCTTTCTCCTTTAATAGAAAATAGAACTTATCCCCTACGAATCGAAGTCCAAAAATCAAACCATAAGGATCAGATACAAAGCGCTTGATACGCTTAATTTGACGATCAGAGAGCTTTAACTTTTCCTGAACTGATTTAAGAGTTTGTTCATTGGCCTTAAACTCTATTTTTTTCTCGAAATTAAAAAAGATTTCAAGATAACGCATTAATTGAGTAGAGACTTCGGATTTCTCCGTGAAACTTTCCGGATGAGAAAACATTTGGAGGACAGCTCTCTCCGGACTCATTACTCCCGCCTGAAAGGCTCCATAAAGTTTAAGTCGATTCAAAACCGTATTAACTTCTCTATCATCTAAGGGAAGAGAAAGAATATCAAAAGCCCCCACTCGAAAACTATTAATGATGAGCCTGGAATCCAGTTTAGCTGATAACCAAACAAGACCTGATTTAGGAAACAGATGATTGATTTTTCTGATGTTATCAAGAACCTTCTGAGGCTGCAGATTGGAATAAAAAAAGATCGCATCAAAATCTTTGGTGTTCCCCTCTAAGTCCTGAATGGAATTAAGAATAGACAACTGAAAGCGCAGTTTAAAGCGCTTGAGCTTCTTCTTAATCTCTTCCACCATTTCTGGAGAGAGCCCAATCGTTAGGATTTTAAATTTCTTTTCTACCATTACATTTCAATGTTTTTCTTGATCGCTTCCAGCGTACTGCTACGATTACCATCCTCTTCAAGGGTTGAGATAGCGGTTCTTAAAGTTCGAATCGCTTTATCTAGTTTATCTTCAAGCTCGAATCGGCTCTCCAAAGTTTTCTTTTCTTGCTGAGAAATAGACTCCATATCAAACTCCATGGCATCTATTTTTCGTTTCAATTCAAGAATTTTAAGATCCCGGTTTCGAATCTGTGTCTCTGCATCCGCTTTTAAAAGTTCAAGTTTTTGCTCAAGTTCTCTTTCACGTAGCATAACTCGTTTGATATCAATTTTATTCTTTTGTCCAACCGAGTCTATTTCCTGATGAAGTTGCTTATTCTTCTCTTCCAATATCAATACTTTTTCTTCATAGATCCGAATTTTATCTTTTAGTTCGTTAATCTCTTCATTGAGTTTCTTACGAATAATAGTCAGTTCTATTTTCTTCTCATCCAGCTCTGCTCTCAGACTCAAATTATTTCTTTGAGATAAAAGCTTCTCTTCCTCTAAAAGGTCGATACGCTTCAGAAGCTCATCTCGATCAGCTCTAAGATTAGCAATCGTTGCCTGAGTACGCTCCATTTCTCCCGTATAGGCCTGGGAGATTTCATCAAGGGAAGACGAGCTTTCCGCAACAACTTGTGCTTCTTTTTTCTTTCTCTTCTTAGGAGCAACAACTGGTTCAGGAGCCGGGGCTTCCTCCTCTATCTCACTTTCACCAAGGTCTAGGTCGGAGAGATTCAGATCTCCCACGAGAGACTCATCTTCAATATGCTCTTCAGCAACAATAAGTTCTTCTTCTAAAGGAGGAGCTTCTTCTGTGGCAAACATATCTTCAGAAGGAGGTACCACCTCTTCCTCTACCCCTTCAAACTCCTCAGGCGCCGTCAAATCAAGAGATGATTCTTCTTCCACCGCCTCATTAAGATCCAATGAGTCGATATTAAGCCCATCATCTGTTGGATGATCTTCAACTTCTTCAGAAGTCTTATGCACATTGATGGCCGCAATAGTTGCATCTTCCTCCATAATGGCATCAATCTCTTTGAGTTTTGCTTTAACATCTTCAGTTAAGTCTTCCGGATCAAGCTGGATTTTAGGAGAAGAATAATCCTTCAGTGGGTCTGTAAAAGCATTAGACTCATCATCTTCACTACTTCCGACAGCAAATAAGTCTTCATCTTCTAAGCTTTGATCAGGCTCAGAGTCGTCACTCAAAGAAAAATCTTCGAGGGAAGCATCTTCAGATAACTCCTCTCCTAAAGAGAAGTCTTCCAGAGACTCATCATCTGATAGGCTATCATCCAGACTAAATAAATC
>DATGND010000109.1:0-2227 GCA_035306925.1 Bacteriovoracaceae bacterium
GGGCAAGACCTCGATCATTGATATCGGTATAAACAAAGTATTCAGGAGAGGTCATTGCATAATAAGGAAAGAAGAAGGGATTGCTCTTCTTACTTAGAGAAATTTTATATTCTTTAGTTGTTAAAATATTTCTTAAAACAATTTGCTGATCATTAGGTCGATAAAAGCTAATCCATTCATCTCCCAAATGCAGTTGTGGGTATCGTCCTTGTCCCATTTCAATAGGCTTATCCTGACCCTTCCTTGTGACATAAATGTGGTGAAGTTTATTCATATCCAGGGTTCGGTGATGTTCAGGAATCACCTCTATGGCCAGTCGAATTTTTTCAAAGGAGTCGGTAATAAGAAAGTCGCTATAAGTTTTATCTGACATAAAGTCTGAGCTGCGATAACCCATCACCAGTCCCAGAACTCCATTGTTTTTTTTCACGTAAGCCGTATTACCATCGGAAGAAATATAACGGAGAGTTTCAGGGGCATGCTTCGTCAGAAGCTGAGGCAGCTTCTGGGCATAACTCAATGAACTAAGGAGTAGTAAACTAATCAATAGCATGTAATGTCCAAATCTTTAGTGGATGTGCTTCCTGATAAGACTTCACGCCAGAGTATACCTGACTCCAGCTCATGATACGAGGGGCCTGCAATGAATCGACGGCAGTGCGAATGACAAAACTAAAGCGGTCATTGTCTTCAATCATTCCATCAATAATAAATGGAAGAGGACTGCACTGTCTGAGGGATTGGGCCCTAAAGAAAGTTGGAAGTAAATCTTCAGCACAACCTATACCATGGATGAGCGGCTTCTTTGCTCTCTTAAAATAAGATTTAACCATGGTGGTGTTATGTAATTTGAGCTGTTTTTTCTTTAGTTCTGTTTCAATTAAATAACTTTGAGAAAGACGCTCTGTTCTTACTGAAAGTGGGAAGTATTCAAAGTCCACTCCTCCCTTAATTTTCATTAAGTCAAAAGGACGATCATTATAAACAATTCGATGAGGACACTCTGTAGGAGTGCAGTTGGCCTGATTGTAAATGATGTGACAGCCGTTCTTATATTCTAAAAGAAGTGGGTTAAAGGTTTCCTCATCTACCATGTTACAAGTGATCTTACTTGGAGCACCTCGTGTGTTAATGAGGGCCTGGGCAACCGCAGTGGTGTAGGAATAGGGATGATTGTCATAACTACCAAAGAAAGTTTTTTGGCATATCTCTCTGTCTTTAATTTTATCAAAGTAGCATGCTTCTAGTTTCCAGGATTCATCATTATCGGCCTTCTGATTGAAGGTGAGGGTTTGAGCGGTAGGAAGTACCGAGCATTGTCCAATGGTGTTTTTCACTTTCTCACCGGAGAACTCCATCAGAAGTCGGGAGATATTATTAAAAATTTGGTTAGACGATACTCCCGGACAATCGGCATAATTTGATCTTAACTGAGAATGATTAAGGGCCAAAGAAAGATGATCACACTGCATATGAGGAGTTAACCCCTCTTTAGTAGTGGGATTGTAAAGACAAAGATCGTTTTCTCTTTTTAACCTGGAAAGACACTCTCTGTATTGAAGATTACTTAGAGTGGATGTTTTTAAAGCATTTTTACAAATTTCATCAAGATAAATTTTTTCATTAAGTCCCGATGCAATCTTATTCCAGAAAGAAACATTGAGAAACTCAGAGCAGAAAAGCTCTTTTTCATCCAGGTTCTTGCAAAGATTTTCAAGATAGTCTTTTTGAACAAGAGTCAGTTTAGAGTCAATAACTTTGGCCAGTTGACGTCTTTGCTGAAGATCCTTCGGGTCTCCTTCTCCACGTTTAGCTTCTTCTATGTAGTCTCTGATCTGGCAAAGAAAAGGAGTCTGAGGATTCACCTGCCAGCTTAAATGAATGTTGGCACAATGATCTTTACTGGATGGAACTTCAAAGAGAATTTTTTCAAGAGTAGTCGAGAGATTTTTAATCTCGAAATCACGAAGATGCTTACTGATACCAGGGCATTCGTTTAGTACAACTTTATTAAGGAAATCTCTTTTGTTTAATACGGCAGAGTGGAGTCTATCTTCCTTGTCCGTATAACTAATAATAATATTTTTAATTTTACCTTCGCTGGTTTTCAGAAGGTCGGTAATCACCGTACTGTAGAAGCGACACTTATCACCGGAAGCTAATTTGATATAGCCAGGGTTCGAATGAAGAACAACAGAATTAAGAAAGTCTGTGTCCATTCTAATAT
>DATGND010000110.1:0-3183 GCA_035306925.1 Bacteriovoracaceae bacterium
ATCGTATCATCAGAGGAAATGATTAAGATTGGGCATCCGTTATAAGCCGGATGCTGAACAATGGCTTCGTAAGTCTCAAAGCCATTCATCACTGGCATATGGAGGTCAACCAGGATTGCTTCATACTGCTTTTGAGGAAACCCCTTCAGGAACTTCTCACTCTCCAAATAACAATCGACTTTGAATTCTTGGGAGAAAAAATGTCCAAGAGCCTCAAGGTTATGCTGAGAATCATCAATATAAGCGATCCAACGTTCCACTTTTACCTGCTTAGTACTAAAGCCTATCTTCCAACTTCAACGCAAAGGACGGACTTGCAAATTTCAGAAGAGCAGTCTTATTTACAACCTTATCAAAGTGTTTGTCTGACTTAGAGAAGAAATAAGAAGCAACATCCTGATCTTTCAAGAAGATGGTATGTCCTTTAGTGCCAAATTTTCTTAAAACAAATTCAGAATCAAGGAATAGTATATCTCGGATCGTGAAGTTCTTAGAGATATACATAATAATGCAGTAATCAGAAAGTTCGGCCAATGACTTCTTGAGCTTCACACCTTTCGGAGAAGTTAAGTCATGCCAATGAACTTTAACCTCAACGGTGCTTCCATTCTCTGTTTTAAAGTCAAAACCGCGCTGGCTCGATGATTTTATCTGGTGGAGACCAAAAATAATTTTTGCATACCATTCACCAAGCTGAATCGGGAGGTTCTTTCCGTTCATCAAGACTTTATGTTCTTTTAGAATCTGGAAGGTCTGATGAACAATCTCGACTGTATCAAAAATCGCTTTTTGATCAGGTAAATGAAGGATACCAATATTTTTCATCGCCTTACTTGAAAGGCGCTTATTGAATTGTTTTTGGTACCACTCTTCAAAACCTGGAAGTTCAAGAAAATCATAAGAGCTAAAAACAAAACCTTCTGACTTAAGTGAATCTAGTGTTGAAAATTCTTTGCCCTCTTTTTGTAAATAACTGAAGGGGACATATTCCTGGTCATTACTTCCACGAACAAAGACAGTGTCTTTGTCGTAGTCTGATCGACCATGAGTGGACCCGGAAAAAGACCGGGCCAACTCGAAGACTTTATCTTTTAACACGATGTAACCTTTTAATTTGAAAGTACACCATTATAACATGGGCAACATTAAACCTCTAGCGAACACATATCTTCTTCGAAGTCTGTGATAGTTTTGGCAATAGATAAGTTATGGATAAGATACTGAGAACAGTAAATTCTGAAGTCTACCATTTTTGACTCAAGATACTTCTTATCATCACCACTAGCACTGCCTACTTTTTGTGCCGCTACTTGAGCAGCAACCAATAATTGCCATCCCACAACCATTTGAGAAGCAAAATTTAAGAAATCAGTACAATTTTGAAGAATTAAATTATGCTTGCCCGCTTTGGCCCATTCAGTAATTTTCTGCATAACGGTCTGAGCACTCATCAGAATTTTTCCGAAGAGTTCCTGCTCTTTTTTAAACTGAGGATCAAGACCCTGAACAGAAGCAACGATTTGCTGTGTAAGAGCTGTTAAAGACTTTCCACCATCTTTTAAAATCTTTCTCATCACAAAGTCGATGGCCTGAATAGCATTAGTTCCTTCATAGATTGTTGCAATCTTAGTATCACGAACGAACTGTTCAATTCCGTATTCAGTACAGTAACCGTACCCGCCGTGTGATTGAAGAGCTTCCACAGAAACGTTGAATCCCTGCTCGGAACAATAGGCCTTACAGATTGGAGTCAGAAGTCCAATGATTCCTTCAACTTCTTTATTTTCCTGTGCCTGATCAAACAGGTTTGCCGTGTATAAGCAAAGTGCTCTCATCCCACGAGAAAGGGCTCGCATACGAAGCATTGAACGGCGAACGTCTGGGTGATTGACGATCTCCTTACCAAACTGCACTCTTTCTTTTACATAAGTATCAGTCATCATATAAGCAAGGTTCGCCTGAGCTTCACCTTGAATACCACAATAAAGGCGGGCCTCGTTCATCATAATGAACATAGTACTCATCCCTTCAAACTCTTCGCCAATAAGCCACCCTTCAGTTTCCCCATCAGCTCCAAACTGAAGCTCACAAGTTGCTGAAGCATGAATTC
Organism: Bacteriovoracaceae bacterium; assembly: GCA_035306925.1. Taxonomy (GTDB): domain Bacteria; phylum Bdellovibrionota; class Bacteriovoracia; order Bacteriovoracales; family Bacteriovoracaceae; genus Peredibacter. The sequence goes on from DATGND010000110.1 coordinate 2,111, forward strand.
CCATTTTGTCCTCAATTTTTGAGCAAACAACATTATTGGAACCAGCGATAGAGCCATCATCATTAATTTTTTTCTGAGGAACAACAAAGAGAGAAATACCTTTTGTTCCTTCTGCCCCACCTGGAGTACGCGCCAGAACCAGGTGAATATTGTTTTCATAAAGATCTGACTCACCAGAAGAGATAAAAATCTTTGTTCCTTGAATAGAATATTTTCCGTTGCCTAGTGGTTTAGCAGTTGTTCGAAGAGCACCAACATCAGATCCTGCTCCAGCCTCTGTTAAACACATTGTTCCACCCCACTCCCCGCTCATCATTTTAGGGATAATGACATTTTTCATGAAGTCATTACCTTTTAGATTGATCACGTTAAGAGCGGCACGAGAAAGACCTGGATACATCATCCAAGCACAGTTGGCCCCAGTGGCAAGAGACATACAAGAGACGTAAAGAGCTTCAGGAACAGGAGTTCCTCCCACTTCTTCTGGAAGACCCAATGCAAACCATCCATTGTCATAAAAACTTTTTTGAGGAGTTCTTAAAACTTCCGGCACGATCACTTTACCATCCACATGCTTAACACCAATTTGATCGCTTGGTTCTCTTGTTGGAAAAACTTCGTTTTCAACAAACTTTACGTATTCACCTAAGATGCCTTTAATATCCTGTTCTTCTAGACCGTATTTTGTCCAATCTTGAATCTTAAGAATTTCTGTTAAATTAAATTCGATATCACGAATGTCTGCACGATATTTAGCCATGTTATCCTACCTTTAAATGTTTACTTATATAGGATAACTAGAGATGGGTTTTTTTAGAAGTGGGAAGTTAGGTGAACTTGAGCCATTCATCAGACTGAATGACTCAAGTGAATGTGATTATTTTAAGATTTCGTTTCTTGAAAGTGTGCCATCTAGGACTAGACGATAAAACCAACCATTACTCTCAACTTTGATCTTACCCACTCTTTCTGGAGCATAAACTGAATGTTTACTCGTATCAAGTTGATACAGATAACTCGGTCCTTTCCCTTTTTCTCCTAGAATAAAGGTGTACAGAGATCCTTCCGAAAGC
>DATGND010000111.1:0-2096 GCA_035306925.1 Bacteriovoracaceae bacterium
CTGATAAGAAAAACCTGGTGTACGAATAAAAAGATAGAACGACTGAAAATGCATTTGGATATTTTTATCGATTTTTATAATCAGAGTTATCTTCAGGCTTAATCATAGAAAATGAAATAATAAAAAACAAAAAGAGAACCTTATAGGTTCTCTTTTTAATTAGTTTCATCAACATTTAGGTGAGGCAGTTTAGAACTTCTTGAGTTGTTCATCAAATTGGTTTTTAAGATCTATTGCTTTTGGATCTTGAGGGACACTGACTCTTAAAAGCTCAGCTTCTATTCCTTCAATGTTTTGTGGAACAATAAATCCAAAAACAGGATCAGTTATTCCGTCTTGAGAAGGAACAAGGTTTTTTTGAATACTCCGAATGATCTGTCGAGTGACTTTGAGTGGAAAGCGCTCGCTCTTACCATATCCGCCTTTTCCCCAACCCGTATTGATAAGCCATACATTAAATTTATGCTTGTCCATGAGTCGAGCAAGTATCTTGGCGTACTCCATTGGGTTTCTTTGCATGAAGGGTGCTCCAAAGCAATAAGAGAAAGCACTCTTAGGCTCTTTAATTCCAAGTTCTGTTCCTGCTAGTTTTGAAGTGTAACCGCAAAGAAAAAAGTTCATGGCCTGTTCACGGTTGAGTGAAGCAACGGGTGGAAGAACTCCAGATGCGTCTGCTGATAAGAAGAATATATTCTTGGGAACCGGTCCTCTTTGAGTAGGATGAACACCCTCAATAGATGAAAGAGGGTAGCTTGCGCGTCCATTTTCCGTTAAAGAGAGATCATCAAAATCTGGAGTACGATCTTCATTAAGAACTATATTTTCCAATAATGTTCCCCAGCTAGTAGCAGCTTTAAAAATTTGAGGCTCATCTTTTTGAGATAGTTTAGCTGTTTTAGCATAGCAACCGCCTTCGAAATTAAAAATGCCATCGTCAGCTAATCCATGTTCATCATCGCCGATTAGGTTAAAGCCGATATCTGTAGATAAAGTTGTTTTACCCGTACCGGATAATCCAAAAAAGACGCTGACCTCATTGTTTTCCCCAATGTTGGCCCCAGCGTGCATGGGAAGAATGTCATGATCAGGAAGAATCGTATTCATGACGGAGAATAAAGCTTTCTTTACTTCGCCTGCATAGGAAGTTCCTGCAATTAAAATTTCTTTCTGTTCAAAGTCTAGGATAATAGCAGTAGGTCGTGCTACTCCATAATTTTGATGATTTTTTAAGTGATAAAATGGAGCATGGAAGACATGCCATTCTTGTAGATGAGTTTCTGTTTCAATTTCTCTCATCATATTATTAAAGAACAAGGTATGGGCAGGGCTTTGAGTAATGAGATTGGCCTTAATATTCCATCTTGGATGTGCACCAACTTGTTTCGTTGTTGAGTAGCTAACGGATGATTCTTTGATGGCTCCTAGAATTTCTTCTTTTGCCAAGCGCACTTGATCAGCTGTGATTTTACCGACATTGTTTTCCCAGTTAATGTGCTGTTCAGAATAAGGACCTGAAACGACATACTTATCGTCGGCTGAACGGCCAGTAAATTTTCCAGTATGGACAACTAAAGCGCCGCCGGAAGAGAGCTTGCCTTGATTGAGTCGGATAGTCTCTTCAATAAGTTCAGCTTGAGTAAGATTTTTCTTAGTGTGAACAAACATAATTACTCCTTAAGTCATTCTAAAATACACGGCTTAATAATGGCCGACAACTTAATGGAACCTTGGGAATGGTCTTTCTCTTGCAAAGTTCTTTGTAAGGAGGATGTTATGTCTAGTAATGAGATTGTCATAATTACAGGAAGTAGTGGTTATATCGGTAGTGCATTGACAAAAAAGCTCTCCGCTAATTTTAAAATTATTGGCCTGGATAGGGATATTCCGGACAAGAGAGTCGAAGGTGTTGATTACTATGCTTTGGACTTTTCATCTTCTGATGAGCTCTATGAAGTAATAAAAGGGTTACGCCAAAAATTTGGAGCGAGCATAAAATCAGTGGTTCACCTGGTGGCTTATTATAGTTTTTCGGGTGAGGAGAGTGATCTTTATCAGAAGATAACAGTAGAGGGCTCTGGTAACCTTCTGCGAATTTT
>DATGND010000112.1:0-3422 GCA_035306925.1 Bacteriovoracaceae bacterium
GCAGGAAGAGTCCTTCAATGGACTTAAAAGGTTTTAAATCATTCAACGGAGAGACTAATCCCGTTTCATTATGAACCCACAGGTGGTGATACAGAATAAAACTCTCTGGATTATCTGACTTATAACGCTTTAAAGCTTCTAGATTACTTTCATGATCATAGGAAAGATCAGGCAATAATTTGAGATCAAAGAACTCAACATGATCTCCCCAAAATCTTTCTTTTAAAGAAGAAGTCGCTGAGTGATCTGTATTAGCAGTACAGATAAGAAGTTTCTTCTTCTCGCGACGGGCCCACTCAGAAAAAGAATAGGTAAAACTAGCAATACTTTCCGTGGCCCCTGAATGAAAAAAAAGTTCGAACTCTAATTCACTGAGATTAAACAGTGAATAGAGAAACCGACGAGATTCATTAATGGCCTTGCGACTGGCCTTACCGGCCATATGCTGACTAGCAGGATTCGCATACAGAAGATCGCCGCTTGAAAGCCAGGCCGTAACCGAGGCTGCAAGCGGCGATGTTGCATTATAATCGAGGTAAAGACAGTGTGGATTCACCTTATTGGTTCATTTCTCCAATATTGCTTGGACGAATCATTGACTCATTTTGAACAGTACTTTCTGCACCAGCAGTTGTAGTTGTGCCTTCACGACGACAAAGATCCCCAAGGGAAGTTGTTGCTAAATAGTCTTGCATAATTTGACCAAGGTTTTCGAAATAATTCTTAGTCAGATTAAATTCTTTTGTATCAACAGTAGCGTTGATTTCATTTCCGTGCTCATCTTTCATGATTTCGATACCAGAAGATGGAACGTTCAGAATATCACGAGCAGGGTTGATGTTTTCACCAACGCACTCAAGTATATCCTTGATTGAAATTTCATCCATTGAGCGAGACAGAACATACCCGCCACCTGGACCACGAACCGACTTAACTACTTTACCAGTACGAAGCTTTCTAAAAAGCTGCTCAAGATAATGTAAGCTGATTGATTGACGTGTAGAAATCTCCTGAAGTCTAACAGGGTTTCCGTTTGAGTGGAAAGTAAGGTCCAACATGGCCCTAACTGCGTAACGTCCTTTAGATGTAAGTCTCATTGTCTTCCTCCATAAATCCAAAAAAGTTAGTAGATTTGTGATCGGGTACAAACTAATCCATGTCACCCGAAGATATCTAGAACCAAAAAGTTTTGTAACAATCCAGACTAAATATCTCCTAAATAGTATGACAGTTTCTAAAAACTAACGTCAACTCTAAATTAGAAAGTATTAGTTTATTTTTATACAGAATGGGGAAAGCAGTTATAAGTGCAGAAAATGAGAAAAGAAAAGCCCTAAATTGGCCATAATTCTATGAGCTGGCCGTAGGGGCAAACTTTTCCGACTAACTTAGTTAGTCGTCTTTTAATGTCGATAGTACGAAATTGCGAGAAGCGCCTTGCTGAGTGCTTTCATTGATAAAAATTTCTAAAACGTAGGCATTAAAATTTTCAGGTATTTCACGGAAAAGCCTGCGGGCAAACTTCATTCCCCACTCGACAAAAAAGAATTGCTTTCCTTCTAAGTAAATACCCAACTCTAATGGAATGATATCTTCAGACTTCTCCAGTCGGTATAAATCTGCATGAAGTACCTGACCAGTCTCGGAAAGAATTGAGTAAGTGGGACTCAAGGTCTGACCACCTTCTAAAAAAGCCTGGGTAAACGTCGTCTTACCTGCCCCTAAATCTCCTTCGAGAATAATCATGGCCGGAGCTTTAACTAACTCCTTTAGTTCGTAAACAATATAAGACAAATCACTTTGAAAAACTTTTTTCCACTCTCTGATAACTTTCTTTTCCATATCCTAATCTCTAATTACCTTAGCTAATTCCTTAAAAGTTTCAGGGAATACATCAATAAGGCTCATGGCCGTCAGGGATCTCTCTCCTAGTTTTTGAGCAGCAATCTCACCGGCCCAAGTATGAAGCATGACTCCAAGAATGATGGTGCGATTGAGTGCCTCATAGATATTATACAGAGAATCACGTTTTTTAATATTAGCTTCTTGCCCAATGAGCCCTGCAAGAATACCTGCTAGAACATCACCCACACCTCCTGTGGCCATACCATCATTCGGTGAAAAGTTAAAATAAGTCTGACCATTGGCAAAACCTAGATAAGTACACGGTCCTTTCAGAAGGACGGAGCAATTAATATGGTCAATAACTTCTTTAAGATGATGGTAAGGAGCTTTTTGAATTTCTTCATAAGAAATCCCACTAAAGCGCGCAAACTCTCCCATATGAGGAGTCAGAATCGTTGGAGCATTTCTTAATTTAAATACTTCCGCATCTTCTTTTAAAGAGAGAACGTTGATGGCGTCAGCATCAAGAACGACGGGGCCAGAAAAATTATTCAAAATCTCAAGCACCAGAAGTCTTGCTCTAATAGAACGCCCAAGTCCTGGTCCAATCAGAATAGAATCGTATTTATCAAGACCTTTTAAAAGTTTTGGCCACTTGCTTTGATCATTAGGAACATAGCCTGTCATCACTTCAGGAATAAGACGTGTGATCATCTCCTGATATTGAGGTTCCCAAGTAACGGCCGTCACTAACCCTGCCCCCACTTTCAAAGCAGCGGATGAACTCATCACCAGTGCCCCGGTAAGACCATGTGACCCACCAATAACTAAGGTATGTCCAAAAACTTTTTTATCAGCAAATTTATTTCTTTGTTTAGGAAGGTCACTAACTTCATCAAGGTCTAAAAGAAATTTATCTCCACCACGAGTTAATAAAGGACGAGGGAAACCTGCCGGAATAATTTCCACTTCACCTACTAAGCGAAGTCCATCCCCTTGAAAATAACCCAGCTTAGGAAAGCCTACGGCCAAAGTTAAGTCAGCTTGAATGGCATTACCCTGAATCAGACCAGAGTCACCTGGTACCCCTGTCGGAATATCAAGTGCGATGGTGTAAGACTTATAATCATTAATAAAATGAATGATGTCATAGAGAAAATTTGAAAGAGGAAGTCTCACTCCCGTTCCAAAGATCGCATCCACAATAATTTTAGGAGCACCGGACTGTTGGAAGTAAGTCTCAAGAGAGACCACATCATCAATAAAAGAAATACGGACCCCAAAAGCTTTGGCGATCTCAAGTTGCTCGCGGCATTCATTGGACAGATGCTTTTCATCAAAAAGAACGAAGGCCCGTGACTCATGTCCCATACTGGCCAGGTGTCGGGCAATAGCAAGACCTAGTCCTCCATTGTTCCCCTTACCAATTAGAAAAAGAAGTTCTGAATCTAATAAAGCTTCATGAAGTTTATCAGTGATTTTTCGTGCTCCTAAGAGAGCAATATTTTCGATAATCAACTTCTCAGGAAAAGAGAATTCTTTTTGAGCAGCGAGTTCGACTTCTTTCATTTCAGCTT
>DATGND010000113.1:0-2175 GCA_035306925.1 Bacteriovoracaceae bacterium
GGAATTTGAAGGTGTGAGCCTCTTCGAAGATATTGTTAAACTAACGAAAGAATATCGTCCTCTAGTGATTATCACTCTAGGGGCGAAAGCTACAAGTGCCGTACTTAAGACCAATGATCGTCTGGCCCAAGTCCATGGACAATTTTTTAACCGCAAGCTCATAGACTCCTATGAGGTGCAAGTGGTGCCATTATTTCACCCTAATATCATTGAAACTAATCAGAATATGAAAAAAACTGCATGGATAGATATGCAGAAAATAATGAAATACCTAAAAAAGCTTCCATGAACCCCTAAAAGCTGAGTATTATATTCTTGGAAGACATATTCCAAGGATACGGAATTGGTACTAAAGACAGGAAGTTTAATCGCTATTATTTTTTTCTCTTCATTTGCTCAGTCAAGTGTTCCGCAGGTTAAAGTCCTCATTGCTAAGTCTTTAGCTGAGGTCAATGTTCAGGGAACCGATTTAAAGAAAACTCTTCACCAAAGAAATCAGTCCCAACAATATGAAGGGCGAAAGAATCTAAAATTCAGATGCCAGGCCTCTGCTCTTAAATCCACTCAGCTGCTTGCTTCGGTAAGTTCTCCTACCGGACTTATTTCCTGGGAAGATGCTAAGTTTCAGGGAGAATTACAGCTCATCAACAATCCAGAAACTTCTGATTGCCAGCTCATTAATAAGATTCCTATGGAGTCTTATATCGCTACCTTGCTTTCGAAGGAAATGAATGGTACCTGGCCTGTGGAAGCCTTGAAAGCGCAAGCTGTGGCCGCAAGAACCTATGCCTATCAGCGAATAAACGATGAATCATTCTATCACCTGGAATCCTCAGAGAAGGATCAAGTATCGGGAACTTTTCTGGATATCACAGAAAAAACTCTTATCGCTGCTAGAGCAACTCAAGGAGAAATTCTTGTTGGGCCAAGTGGAAAGATCACCCCTGCTTTTTTTCATTCTAAATGTGGTGGGAAAACCTATCGTCCTGATCAAGTATGGGGAGGAGTAGAAGAAGGTTATCAGCAGGTGGAATGCAGCTTCTGTCATAAAACAGGAAGAAAACCCTGGAGGCACGAATTAGGAAAAGATAAGCTGACAGAAATGCTTAACACTGTTCTTGAGCGGTACTACGCTGACCGTATTCAGAACAAAAAAGAAATTAGAGTTGTAAAAGATAGTCCTGAAAAAAGTGAACTTCGTTTCTATTCAGGGAGTAAACTTCATATGGTGAAGAAAGCTTATCTTCGCCATCTGTTTGGAAGAGAATTACTTCCATCTAATAACTACACACTTAAGGAAAATAGTAAGGGATTTGAAGTTCATGGAGCCGGATATGGCCATGGAGTGGGCATGTGCCAACTTGGTGCTTTGGAATTGGCCAAAAGAGGTTATACTTATAAACAAATTTTAAGCCATTATTATCCTCAACATCAGTTAAAGAAGATTTACTAGTGATGAAGTTTTTTGCCTTTTTATTGTTTTTTATTTTAACTACTGCCCAAGCAACAGTTGTTCTTGTTGATCCAGGACATGGTGGAGAAGAACTAGGTGCAGTAGCAAAACTTCGCGGTAAAAATATTTTTGAAAAAGATTTATCATTAAGACTCTCTACTAAAATCAGAGAAAGGCTTTCAAAGAAAACATCCACCTTTCTAACAAGAAGTCTTGACCGTACTGTCAGTTTACAGGAACGAGCAGATCTTGCTGACTTAGTGAAGGCCGATCTCTTCCTTTCAATTCATTTCAACTCTTCTTCTAATCCTCGTTCAAATGGCTTTGAACTTTACTACCTGGATAATAAGTCCAACGCCGCTACTCAAAAAGTTGAAAAGCTCGAGAATATTTCGTTAAAAGGTGAAGAGCTGATTATTAATCAGATTCTGTTGGATCTGGTTATTCAGCAAACAGTCTCTCATTCTAAAAAACTTGCTAGTGATGTTCACTCTCAAGTAAGACCGGTTTTAAAAAAATATAAAATCGCAGATAGAGGAATAAAACCAGGACTCTTCTATGTTCTTGCTCTTTCTAAACGACCGGGCTTATTGATCGAAGTTGGGTTTATGTCGAACCCTAATGAATTAAAAAAAATAAACAGTGAGAAGTTTCTTGATGAAATGGCCCTGGCCATTGCAGACGGAGTTTTTGATTATATTCGCATGAAAAAGTGATGAGCT
>DATGND010000114.1:0-3412 GCA_035306925.1 Bacteriovoracaceae bacterium
CATAACCTAAAAACTTCGCAGCAAAAAGAGAGCGGGGTTTTCTGATGACTTCTTGAGGTGTTCCCACTTGTTCTAATTTTCCGAAGTTCAAAAGACCTATACGATCTGAGAAAAGAGTGGCCTCTTCCAAGTCATGAGTGACCCATAGAACAGAGATGTCTTGTCTACGGATATATTCAAAAAGCGCTTGCAAGATATCTTTTCTTGTATGCGGATCAAGGTGAGTAAAAGGCTCATCTAGAAGTAAGAGTGTAGGAGAGTTGATAAGTTCACTGGCCAGAAGAACTTTTTGGCGTTGACCGGCCGAGAGTTCACTTAGGTTTTGGCGTAGCTGAAAAGTGAATTCGAAAATATCGGCAAAGTCCCTGGCGAGTTGCAGTTTTTTATCTTCATCAATTTCAAGTTTATTGGAAGCAATTAAAAACTTCTGAACGTTTTGATCCTCAACCTCTCTCTGTTCAAAAAGGCGAAGTTCACCATCAATAGTCACAATTCCAGAATCGGCTTTGGTTTTACCTGAGATGATATTGATGAGAGTGGTTTTTCCTGAACCATTTGGCCCCATGAGAGCAAAAACTTCTCCGCTTTTAATTTGAAAAGAAATATGGTGAAGACCAGCAATGGCCCTTTGATCAAAAAGTTTATTGATGTCCTGAAGCTTAATCATGCAGCCTTTTTAACAATTAAAAGAAGTCCTGTAAAAAGAAGAATAACTCCTACTGTACGCTGCATTCCAATTGGCTGAACATTCACTCCAAACCAGCCGAAGTGATCTACTATTAGAGACATAAGAAGTTGTCCAGTTACAAAGGAAGCCATCAGTGTAGTAGCACCTAACTTAGGAATAAGGACGATACTTGAACCCACAAAAAGAGCCCCGAAAATTCCACCTAGAAAATGATAAGGGCTAGCTAAGGTTAACCTTTTAAGATCAGTAAAAAAGTTTCCTTGTAACAGCCCCATGATAAAGAGGGCGAGAGTCCCCATACAAAAGGAGATAAAAGCTCCGAGAAATGGGTTGTTAAGAATACGTGTGAGTTGCGCATTGATTGAGGCCTGAATGGGCATAAGAGAGCCAATAACTACGGCAATAATTAAGAGTAAATAGACCATATCGACCTCAGAAGTAATTTATGTTTCAATTATATTAGATTATCACAAGGTGAACTCATGACTTTAACTCAGCTTAATTATATCCTGGCCGTTGACCGCTGTCGAAACTTTGCGCAAGCTGCAAGAGAATGTTTTGTTACTCAGCCGACTTTAAGTATGCAGATCCAAAAACTAGAAGATTATCTGCAGATCATTATTTTTGATCGTTCCAAATCTCCCGTTGAGCCGACCCCCATGGGACAAAAAGTTCTTCACTATGCACAAAAAGTGATGAGTGCGGCCAATGAATTGGAGGAGCTAGGAAAGTCTTTGCGGGGAGAGGTTTCCGGAGAGTTCATTCTGGCCATCATTCCAACTCTGGCACCCTATGTTTTGCCTTTATTTGTGAACAACTTTTTAGACCAATATCCTAGAGTTGAACTCAAAATTTTTGAATATCAAACTGATGAAATCATTCGCCTTCTAAGGGAAGGTAAAATTGATGGAGCGATTCTAGCTACACCTTTAGAAGAAAAAGACATCAAAGAAAATCCTCTTTTCCTAGAGCCGTTTTCAGTCTTTCTTTCTCCAGGGCATTCTCTATTAAAGAAAAAACAGATTGAGCAAAAAGATCTAGAGATCAAGGATGCATGGCTTTTAAAAGAGGGGCATTGCATGAGATCTCAGGCCTTATCTTTATGTAAAGTGACTAAGGATAAAAGTGGCAGACAGCTTTTCTTTGAAGCCGGAAGTATGGAAACATTGATTAATATGGTGAAGTCATCTTCAGGGTTTACCATTTTGCCTTATCTGGCCTGTGAAACTCTTTCTGAAAAAGATAAAAAACTTCTTAGAGAATTTAAAGGAGTGAGTCCGGTTAGAGAGGTGAGTTTTGTTACCGGCCCTCTTTCTATGAAAACTTCAATTGAGAAAGCGTTGATGGAAGTCTTTATGGAGGCTCTTCCTGATGAGTTAAGAAAGACCCCAAAGAAGTCAGAGATTCTTTCTATTAATTAATTTTTGCTTGCGTGAGTAATAAAGAGACTCCAGTGAGTAAATAATAAGAGCTGTCCAAATAAGTGCGAAACCAACCAGGTTGTGAGGGAGTAGCACTTCTTTAAAAATTAAAATACCGCATAAGAATTTAAAGCTAGGAGAAAGATATTGGGTGAAACCCACTGTGGTGAGCTTTAAGTTTTTGGCCGCATATGCAAAAAGAATCAATGGCACTCCTGTCAGAATTCCAGAGATGGATAGGAGGAGAGCACGTGACACTCCAAGATTGAGATAGGTGTTCACAGGATTTTCTGAAATCATTGGCCAGGCGATAAGAACCGGAAACGTAATGATCATGGTTTCAAAAAATAGTCCTTCAATAGAACCGATAGGAACAAGTTTTCGAATGAGCCCATAGAGACCAAAGGAAAGTGAAAGACTTAAAGCAATCCAGGGAAAAGTGGAAAGTTCGGTGTGATAAGCAATATAGGAGATGGCGAGCGCCACTAAAACGATGGAAGGAATTTGTCTCTTCCGAATCTGATCTTTAAAAATCAATCGACCTAAAATGATTAAAATAATGGGATTAAGAAAGTAGCCCATACTAGCTTCCAGCACACGATTGACATTCACCGCATAGATGTAAATAAGCCAGTTACTGGAAATCAGAATCGCCGAAAGAGAGAGCCATAAGAACTTTTTCTTATCCTTAAAAATAGAATAAATAACTCCCATTCTCTTCTTGTAGAGGACAAAGAGAAAGAGGGTAATGAAAGAGAAGAAGAGTCTAAAGGCAAAGAGATCCCAGGAAGATACGTCTGTGAAAAACTTCCAGTAGATGGGAAAAAGACCCCACATGCTAAAAGCAGAGATGGCGGCCCAAAGAGCTGTGTTCATAAAAGTTGGTGTTTCGTTTTTATTTTTAAAGCAATAATAATAGCAAATAAAGTTGTTACAACTCCCACAATCCCCACATGACTAAAATGAGTCAGAGTTCCTGAAGCACTCGTTCCAATAATAAGTCCTGCAAGCTGGCTGGAGATACCAGTAAAAAATTGTCGAGTGGCATTTTCAAGACTCATAAAGGTTCCTCGGTCTCCCGGTTTAGGAACGGCTGAAATAAGAGTCATGGCCGGTATAAAGCGACCTGAGCCGATCATAGTAAAAAGGGTCGTCACTGCAAGGGCCACCCACAATGGGACCTGCGGAAGGTTGGTGAGAAGAATTAAAGGTAAAATAGAAAAGAGTGCAAGGAAGCGAAACATCACATAGCTCCCCTTGGTATCACAAAGTTTACCAATCACCCTTGCAGAAATAACAGTGA
>DATGND010000115.1:0-9345 GCA_035306925.1 Bacteriovoracaceae bacterium
TAAGAATGTTGGAATTCTTCCGGATGGTATACCTATCCTCTCCATTCTTGGTGATCAACAGGCCGCTCTTTTTGGACAGGCCTGTATAAATGTGGGAGACCTTAAATCGACTTATGGAACCGGTGCCTTTTTAGTTCTCAATACCGGAGAAGAGCTTGTTACCTCCAAAACAGGATTGCTTTCTACCATTGCTTATACTCATCAGGGAAAAACTATTTATGCTCTTGAAGGAAGTGCTTATATTGCAGGAGCAGCAGTGCAGTGGTTGCGCGATAATTTAAAGTGTATTGTAACAAGCCCTGAGGTTGAAACCCTGGCCAATTCCGTTACAGACCTTGATCAAATGCGCCCACTTCTCTTTTTACCTTTCTTTACTGGTATTGGAACTCCTTACTGGAATAGTGATGCTAAAGCTGCCATTCTGGGTATCACCCGAGGAACAGATAATTCTCATATTGCCAGAGCATGCCTGGAAGGAATCGCTCTTTCTTTAAATGATTCAGTTTCTAGTTTTAAGAAAGACTTTCCTAATCTTAATGCCATTAAAGTTGATGGTGGTGCTAGTGCTAATGATCTTTTAATGCAAATGCAGGCTAATTTCTCTCAACAAAAAATTCTACGACCCAAAGTCATCGACACTACTGCCTATGGTGTAGCTATCGGGTGTTTAGTAGCACTAGGGAAAATTAAAATTGAAGAAATGGGATCTTTTTGGAAGCTTGAAAAAGAATTTGTTCCAGAAAATAACGCCTACTACTCTGAGAAAAAACAATTATGGGATGAAAGCATCCGCAGACTTTACTTGTAAATGAGAATGGCCTTAAGGCCATTCTTTTTTGTATTGATGACACTCTCAAGCTTATCTAGGTCCATTACCATGGCAAAGTAACTGATGGTATACTCCAATAATTCTTCATTCATATTTGCGGAAGTAAAGTTTTCACTATCCACAGAAAACTTACCTGATAATGCATCCATCATCAGGTGAATATACTGAATAAGAATAATAACTCTCAATTTGAAGGTAAGATTAAACTCCCTGAACTCTTTCTTGATAAAGGTACTAGCAATAAAAACAATGGCTGCTATGTACATTAAAGCTTCAAGCGGAATGTCTTTATAAATAGTAAGATTATGAATATTGGTTTCACGTTGAACATTGTTATCTAAGAAAAAAGACCCCAACGGATAATCAAAGAAATGAAATCCCCAAGAATTTTCTTCTCCTATAATAAATATCCCCACCCCAATAAACAGGTAGTCAAGTTTAGTTAAACCCTTGATTCCTTTTTTCTTTAAAATATAAATAATTTTGACGGCAATAAAAACACAACTTAGAACTTCAAATAAGTAGTTCTCTTCAAATAAAAAAATTAATAGATCTTCAGGTACCTCCATATTCCAGTTGACCATCAACGATAATATGTAGCCGAAGATAAGACTCGCAAAAAAAAGTTTATGTCCTAAATCTTTTAAATCTTTAATCTTAATTCTCATCGAAACAAGATTCCATTTAAGTCTTTTGCCTGGGTAATACCAACTAAATTTAAGTCGAATTTATTCTGATAATCTTTCGCCGCTCGAGCAGAAGTAATAACTCTTTTGTAATTCATCTGGGCGATTTCTTTTAATCGTATTTCCATCATAGGAACAGATCGCACTTCGCCTGTTAACCCTACCTCTCCTAAAAAGATTGTTGAATCATCAATGGCCTTAGCGTGATAAGAACTTAAAAGTGAAGCGATGACTGACAAGTCACTTTCTCGACTAGAAAGCTTCATGCCACCCACAACATTGACATAAATATCATTGTAAGAAAGTGGAATACCAAAATATTTATCAATAACGGCTACCAATAATGCTACTCGATTAGAATCAAGTCCCTGTGTTGTTCTTCTTCCAACCGCAAATTTATTTTCAACCACCAGGGCCTGAATCTCCACAAAAAGAGATCTTGTTCCTTCTAGGATACAGGTCAATGAGCGTCCAAAAGATCCTAGCAATGACTGCTCTAAAAAATATTGAGATGGATTTTTTATTTCAACCAATCCCCGTTCTTGCATTTCAAAAATACCAACTTCATTAGTATTTCCAAATCTATTCTTCATCACCCGAAGCATTCGATACTGACCTAACTGATCCCCCTCAAAGTAAATCACTGTATCAACCATGTGCTCTAAAATTTTTGGACCAGCTATCTGCCCTTCTTTGGTAACATGGCCAATGACAAAACAGGTTAATCCATAAGCCTTGGCATAATTCATCAACTCATAGGTCACTTCACGAATTTGACTTAGGGTTCCTGCAGCAGATTCTACCTGACTTGAATGAGTTGTCTGAATAGAGTCTAGAACTAAAAACTTTGGTTTTAATTCTTTAACTTGTTCTAGAATTTTTTCCCAGTTTGTTTCATTAAAAATATAAAAATTTGAGTTATTCACACCCAAGCGTTTTGACCTGTTGGCCACTTGTGATTCTGACTCTTCTCCCGAAACATAAAGAACTTTTTCATTGCTATATCGATCTACCAAACGTCCACACACTTCCATCAGTAGAGTCGATTTACCGATTCCGGGTTCACCCCCAATGAGTGTTAGAGAACCAAGAGTTACCCCGCCCCCCATAACACGGTCGAATTCACCCAGGTCCGTTTTATATCTTTCAAATTTTTCTTCTTCAATTTCAGAAATGGTTTTAGGTTTTGAAACTCTATTACCAATTGATTTAGGAGCTGCCTTGGAAACCATATTGGATGTTTTAACAACTTCAGATTCCTCAAAGCTATTCCATTGACCACAATCCGGACACTTTCCTTGCCACTTAGCACTTTGATAACCACATTCCTGGCAAAGAAAAACCGTTTTAATTTTGGCCATACTAACTCCCGATCATTTGATTGAACTCATCCTCGTTGATTATCTTGATCCCTAAGGATTTGGCCTTGACAAATTTTGAGCTGGTACTATCAATTTCATTTGTGAGAAGAAAGTCTGTATTTTTGGAGACAGAACTGACTACAATACCGCCATTTTTTTTAATAAGATTACCCATCTCACTACGAGGGATACTGAGTTCTCCGGTAATACAGAACTTCTGACCACCAAGAATTCCTTCCCCGATATGGATCTCTTCCGCGATAATTTTTACTCCCAGACGTTGAAGTTCATCTATAAGATCTCTTTTACTTTCTAGAGAGGCGAGGATATAGGTTGAAGACTTTTCTGCAAAACCTTCAATCTGCATCATTTGCTCCAGAGTCATGGCCTGGATTTTATCCAGGGTCGAGTAACCAGCGTTGATGATTTTTTCACACTTCGTAATCGACACCCCTTCAACACCAATCGCAGCAATAAATGTTGAAAGTTTTAACTCTTTCGTTTTTTGAATATTATTATAAATTTTTTGGGCAAGCTTCTCTTTAACCTTATCTAGCTTGAAAAAGTCTTCAACCTCTAATCTATATAAATCAGGAATATGTGTAACTAGCCCCTTATTGATCATCTCCTCAAGTCGTTTATCCGAAAGATCATCAATTCCCGCTTTGTGGATGTAATTAAGAATTTCTTCTTTTATTTTTTTAGGGCAATTCGCATTGATGCAGTTTAACCAGATGTCATCAATTTGTAGTTGTGATTCACAACTCGGGCAATGAGTAGGAACATTAAGCTCCCCTTCCTTTCTATTCACTACACTTAAAAACTTTGGAATAACTTCACCCGAGCGAATGATTTCAATTTCATCTCCAGGTTTTAGTTCAAAGTTTTTTACTACTCCATAATTATGTAGAGTCACTCGTGAAATCATCGCTCCAGAAAGCTCAACCGGTTCCACATGGGCCACAGGCGTAAGCCGTCCATTACGAGAAACACCCCACTCAATATCCATGATTTTGGTATTTTTTGTTTCACCTGCAAATTTATAAGCTAGCTTGTAGCGAGGATGGTGAGAAGTTTCCCCTAATTGATCATGAAGAGTTAAGCGATCATAGATAAAAACAAGACCATCAATAAGATAGTCGCCCTTACTCATAAATTCTTGAGCTTCTTCGATAGCTTCATTAATTGTTTTTTCTTTTTCGTGAACTTGATATTCTGGAATATCAAAATGTAATTTCTTTAAGTGATCAAGTTTTTGATGTTCTAGTTCAAACTTTTCATCAGAAATATAATCAAAGGCCTTAAAGCTTAGATGTTTTGCCAGATGAATATTTTCTTTGCGTCCTAAAAGGCCTGCTACGATATTTCTCTGTGAAGTAGGAGTCTCTAGACCCAAAAGCTTCATTTCTTCTGCTACATGAGCAAATCCCGACTCTGTACAATAGATCTCTCCTCTAACTTCAAAGTCACCTTTCCCGGTATGAAGTGGCACATCTTTGATGTACATAACTTTTGAAGTGACGTTTTCTCCGTAAGATCCGTCCCCCCTGGTTTTGGCTATATCAAGCTTTCCATCTTTGTAAACCAGTGAACAACTCGAACCATCGATTTTAAAGACAGAAATGATTTTTTCTTGTCCTTTCCAACGCAGTAAATCCTTTAACTCATAGGTTTTATCAAGAGAAAGCATTTTCCTTTGATGGGGAACTTTATCAGATACTGAGTCAAAAATAGAACCAACCACTTCCAGTACAGGATTTTCCGGATCGAGTTTTTTTAACTCTTCCTCCAGCTTATCGTACTCCTCATCACTTATTTATGGACGACCTTTATAGTAAAGTTCTTTATGGTAAAGAAGGAGCTTTTCCAGCTCCTTGATTGAATGTTTTTGCATTAAAATATCCGATCGCTAAAAAGTAAAAGATGCACCAATTTTTAACTTATTGTCGCGATAATGTATCTCTTCAAATCGACCACCAAACTTAGCTCTTCTCGAAGCAAAGACCAGTCCGGCATCAAAAGTCATTTTAGGATTATATTGGTACTTAGCTCCAAACTCTAATTCCATAGAAGTTACAGATTTCTTTTCATTATAAAAATTTGAACTATCTGAAAAATCTGCAAAGCTTAAAACTTCAAAGCCTGCATAGGCCCTAAAGAGTCTGTTAACAGGCATATTTCCTTTGATACCTAGTAATAGGCCTTTGAAGTTATGTTCAGAAAAGCCTTCATCGTATGAGTCACTTAAGTCATAGGTAAATGAACCATATCCACCATAAAAATCAATTTGCGGACCATAGAAAAAACCAAGTGGAAGATATTTATAACCACCCACAATTTTTAATTGAGTAAGGTTACTATCTTGTCGACTATCAACTTTTCCTGAATCACGGTGCACACTACCAAGAGACTTAGCGTAATTGACTTTGGCAAAATACATTCTGGTAATCCAGGCTTCTGCAGTTAGATCAGCACCTGCTTGTAAACCTGAAGCAGAGTTCTTTCCTGAGGGAGTGTTATTTTTTGTGCTCAAAGAATTTACTGTGAAGTAAGCTGATAATACTCCCAGTTTACCCGGATCAATTATCTTCTTCTCAGGAACTTTATCTTTAACTTCTTTAACCGGTAAAACTTTAACCCAATCACCGGAATCAATTCTTCCATTATTTCTATAGTGATTTATGGTCCCCAGTGCCTGGTTATCAGATATTGATTTTATTTCACCTTGAGCAATCACTTCGCTATCCCATTCAACGACTTTTTTAAGAAGAGGATGCTCTTTCTTTTGATAAAGTTTTTTTACCAGAAACTCTTGCCCAACCTTAACAGGAAGATCTTTAGGTAAATCGATGGTGACCTGCTCTCCTAGCACACCAATTATTAAAGCATCATAAGGAATAATTTTATTGAATTCATCTAGCCATCTAATAACTTGAATAGCTATTTCTGTAACATCATCAGATTTTAAACTTTTCTTTTCTCTAAAATAGGAATCAGTGCCATTGGCCCCGTGGACTTCCATCTCCAGCTCAACACCATCAATCTCATTAACGATGTTCACTCTCACCAGAGATCCTACATTTAATTTATCGGAAACAACTTTTAGAACTTCTGCTGATTTTAAGTGAGCCGCAAGATTACTTCGGTAACGGCTAAAGATATTTAAAAGATCGGCATTAGAAACATAAGTACAGTACTGTCCTGCTTTAATTCTTTTTTCCACTTCAATAAAAACAGGATTAGCTATTGCTCCTCCTACCCCATCAGTTATTGGTAAGAGGGTGCATCTTTTCATTGAAGGTTCTGCCCATGCACTTAAAGAAGTCAGAACGGTTAAAATAAAAAATAAAATTTTCATAAGTCCATTTGAGGAAGGACCGGTGGTTGGTTTTGTGATCCTTCATAAAGCTCTACCAGCATTTTGAGTTCATTATTTTCTTCTTGTAGCTGGCGCATTTGTGTTTTTAATAATTCGATTTCTAGTTTCGCTCTTAAAAGCTCTTCTTCTTCTTTGACTTTAACCCTCTCTGCGGAAGGCACATAGATGAAATATTTTCCGTTTTCTTCTTTATATTTGAGAATATTACTTTTGATGTGACGACGAATCGTTGAAATTGACACGTTTTTGTAGCGAGAATAATCAGAAATTGATAGCCATACCCCTTCCGTGGTAGTCATTTCAGCCTCCTTAAGCTTAATCTTAATAATAATGAATCCGATAAAGATGTGCAAAATCTAAAACATAACTCAAAAAGTTGACCAATGGACTCAGTTGATTTCAAAGAACTAAAAGATAAAAAAATAGCCCTCGTCCTATCGGGGGGTGTGGTTAAAGCAGCTGCTTGGCACTTAGGAGTAACCCTTGCCTTGGAAGAGATGGGTTTTCATCTTAAGTCCAACAGAAACTCCGATGAGTCTCAGCTCCTCAACCCTCACCGTTTAGAAATCTCTACTTACGTTGGTTCCAGTGCGGGAGCTATGATCTGTGCTTATCTAGTTAATGGCTTTACTCCGCAAGAAGTGATTCAAGCAACCTTAGGGGTTAAAGGATCAAAGCTAAAAGGTCTAACCTACAGTGATATGTTCAATCTTAAAAGGCCGGCCATCAGAGGACCGAAAGCCGATATGAACTATATCCTCGACGGTTTTCCCACCGTACTTAAAACGGCCCTAAAGCCTTTTGTTTCTATTCCCGGCTTTTTTTCCACAGAAGGTCTTAGAGAATATCTGGTTAAACATGTTCTTCTCTCTGATAAGTTTGAAGACTGCGCTCCCGATTTATTTATTGTGGCCACCCAGTTGGATCAGTCCAAAAAGATTATTTTTTCTCGTTATAATTATCCAACCCCTGGACATGACACGACCACCGCTTACGTGACAGGCACTAATATTTCTTATGCTATTGCCGCCAGTATGAGTGTTCCTCCCTTTTATTGCCCTTATCCTATTATGAATCGTCAGACCAATGATATTGACTACTACATTGACGGTGAAATACGGGACACTCTTTCCACCCATGTAGCCGAGGATAATGGATGTGATGTCATTATTAGCTCCTGGACTCATAGTCCATATCACTTTCATGATGAAGTTGGTTCATTAGTTAATTATGGATTGGCCCCGATTGCCATCCAGTCTATTTATCTCATGATTCAAAAGAAGATTATTTCCTCCAGAGCTGAGCGGGCCAAGGCCATAGATATTCTGGATACCGTTAATGACTATATGAAGCTTGAAAAGTTCTCTACCCAGCATCGGCGAGAAATTATGGCGATCCTTCAGAGAAAGCTAAATACTAACCCTAAGATAAAATATATTGATATTTATCCAGATCATCAGGATTACAAACTCTTTTTTGCTAATTCATTTTCATTAAACTCAAAAGTTTCTACTCATGCCGTTGAATCGGGATATAAAAGGGCCATGCAGATTCTAAATCCTCGATGAGATGTTTAATTTTACTGCTCCTTTTCTTCATTCTTACCCAAACTGATAGACTTGATTCAAGTCATGTGTTTCGTGATCTTAAACAACTTGAGGACCACTCTCAATCTATTGCTGATCGCTTTTTGCAAGATGCTGAACTACAAAAGTCTTTTCCAATTAGCGACTATTTCTATCCCAGTACTCGCTTCTGGTTTTTAATTTATACTTACTTTGATGATGCAAAAATTGTCATTCATGATCGCAATAATTTAAATCTGATATACCACGTTCAGGATTTCACCTCCCTGGATCACAAGAACGTTCATCCCTACGCCCAGTCTTACATTCAAGATGAATTAATTAAAAAACAGATGAAGTCCTTAAAAGAAAAACTCTTGCTACTGGCCAATGATCCATTACCTAAAGAGGCAGCTCTCGTTTCTCTTTATAACCAGGTTGTTAAAGCGGGAGTTGTCATTGGAAAGACTCCTCATGAACGAAAGAAAACTTTTGCCTTGCTTGCCAAGGGTTTACGAGCTCAAAGAGGTTTGAAAAATCATATTCAAGATGGAATTAGTAGATACAATCTTTATTCTCAATTTCTAGACCAGTATTTTGAAGCCTCTCGGCTCCCCAAAGAGTTAATCGCTATTGCATTTTTAGAATCAAGCTTTAACCCTCACGCTCATTCAAAGTCTCGGGCAGCCGGTGTTTGGCAACTCATGCCGTTTCTTCAAAAAAAGTTTTTTCCGGTTCATAAGGGAATTGATTATCGTTTAAATATTGGTCTCTCCTCGATTGCCGCTGCCTCTCTTCTCAAAGAAAATTACCAAATTCTCAAGCGCTGGGATCTTGCCATAACTGCCTATAACTCTGGCATTAAGCACATCATCAAAGAAAAGCGCCTTAAGCCAGAACTAAATTTAGAAGAGCTCATCAAAAGTTCTGAACACTCTCGCTTTGGTTTTGCTTCAAAAAACTTTTATGCAGAATACCTGGCCTTAACAAGAGTTTTAAAATTTCGTGAGCAATTATTCCCTACGACTCAAGCCATCGATCCCATTCAGGAGCTTTACTTCTACTTTTCTAAGTGTGATTTAAATCTGAAACGAATTCACTCAACAACCGATCAAGAATACCTTCGCTCGTTAAATCATCAGTTAAAGAAGTTGAAAATACTTAAAAAAGGGGTACTCATTTCATCTGATTCCAAGTTGCCTTCTCGTTATTACGAGCAGATTTCTATAAGAGATTTAATCAGGAAAAGACCTAAAGATTGGATGAATCGTAGAAAAAATTACAGTTGCTCTACAAGATAAGTATTAGGTGAACAGTAACTACTTAAGAATCTTGTTGATCCATCAAGATAATCAATTTTGATATTCACTTTACCATCTTGACTCTGGTCAATTGGCCCAAAGTTCTCACCTAGAATAATAATCTTATTACTCTTCGGACCTACAGAATCATAGAACTTACCGTCTTGATCCAAAACTTGTGACGAAGTCACCAGTCCATTAGCAACAGACTCTGAAGCAATGGA
>DATGND010000116.1:0-8557 GCA_035306925.1 Bacteriovoracaceae bacterium
CTAATCTTCCCTATAACGTGAGTGTTCCTTTGACTCTTTCTTTTCTCCG
Organism: Bacteriovoracaceae bacterium; assembly: GCA_035306925.1. Lineage (GTDB taxonomy): Bacteria > Bdellovibrionota > Bacteriovoracia > Bacteriovoracales > Bacteriovoracaceae > Peredibacter. Next base: position 50 of record DATGND010000116.1, read on the forward strand.
TATACCTCAGATAAAAAACATGACTCTGATGTATCAAAAAGAAGTCGCAGATAAAATTCTTCCTAAAGACATCAAGAATTCTATGAATTCACTTCATGTCATGTGTAAAGGCCAATTTGAATTGAAACATGTGGTGCATGCTCCTCCTGGTGCTTTTGTGCCTCCCCCAAAAGTGGATTCCACCGTTCTTCATTTCAGCCGAAAAGAAACACCTGATATTGCACTTAATGAAATAGATGCTTTTGAAAAAATGATTCGTCTGGCCTTCTCACAAAGACGAAAGCAACTGGCCGGAATTCTTAAAGGTGAATGGGGTGCAGAATTAACTCAAAAGGTTCTTGAAACAGCGAAAGTCTCTGCTCAAATTCGTTCCGAAGCTTTGAGCTATGAGGATGTCATCTCTCTTTATCAAGCTTATAAACAATCAAAATAAGGCCAAAACACATCATTTGTGTTAGAAGAAAATATGGGCGTAAAAATCATTACTAAAAATTCACGTGCTCACTATGACTACTTTATTGAAGATAAGTATGAGTGTGGTGTTGTTCTGGTAGGGACAGAAGTTAAATCTCTCAGAGAAGGCAAGGCCCTTATTAATGAAGCTTTTGTGACTATCGACTCCAACCATGAAGTTTGGCTGCAGAATTGTACGATTCCACAATATTTATTTGGAAACATTCACAACCATCCTGAGACGCGACGCAGAAAACTACTTCTCAATAAGTCAGAAATTAGTCAGATTGAAAAAAAAATGAGTATGAAAGGCTATACATTGATTCCCTTGGCCTTGTACTTTAAAGATAGCCGTGTAAAATGTGAAATCGCTCTGGCCAAAGGTAAAAAACTCTACGATAAGCGTGACACTGCGGCTAAAAGAGACGTTGAACGCAAACTCAGACAAGGACAGTACGATTAATGGAACCTAGCTTTGAAAATGTCCATAACATATATCCCTTAAACTACTCCAAGACCTTCACACATCAGGAAGCCTTGGATCTTATTCCATTACTTCAGCGTATTTCCTCTAAAACTAAAAAAGAGCTGAGTGTTCTTAATTCTCAACTCTCTTTTGCTAGAAATAACTCTCCTCGCGCCATTGAGTTGCAGGAACAAATTAATCACGTATTACAAAACTGGTCTGAAAAAGTAAGACGACTTGGAGCTGTTCCCGTGGCCCTTTGTAAAGTCAGAATACCAGGCGAAGAAGGTCAATATCTTTGGGAATACCCAGAAAACAAATTATTTCTGCATTGATTCTCAAGCTTCAATTTTTAAGTTAATCTATGGGGCATGAAAGAAAAATTTAAGGCCCATTTTAAAAGCTGGAATTGCCGATATTTCGTTATTTTTACCATTATCTCTTTAATCATCACCGATATTATTAATGGATATTATTTAAAGCTCTTTTGGAGCAATAAAGGGATGTCACAAAATCTGGTAAGGCAATCAATTGCTCAAGGCGGAATGATCATTGAGGATTTTTCAATTGATACCATCAATGAAATGACAGGCTTTGTGGATAATACTTTCTACTTTTTTCTTTTCTTAATTCTTGTAAATAATCTTTTTTTCTACTTATTTTATTATCTTAAAAAGCTGTGGGCCCAGGGTTTTATTCTTTTTTACACCCTAACGGCCGCCATTTTTGCTCTTACTTTTATCTTTGATGATGCTGGACTCTCCCCTGCCTGGAAGGTCTATAACGTTCTTTCTATTCCCTTTTATCTCTATTTATTCTTAGGAGTTAAGGTTTTAAAGAGTGAGACAACTATCCCTGCAGGTGAAAAGAAGGGACGATAAAGTTAGCATCTGAACTGGCCCATTCAGGGATCTGGCGTAATTGATTTTTTAATTTCTTCTGCCCTACCACTGAAAGGATAAAGGAATCAAAAGCTCCAGGATTCTTAACAATAGTGTCTAGATCATTTTCATAGATAAAAATCTGCATCTCTTTTTCAACATTCAAGATGATCTGCTCTCTAGCACTTACTCCCAGATCAAGATCAAATAGCTGGACCAGGTGACGTTTAGAAACAACTCTGGCCCGATATAACTCAAGCAATGCGATTTCTACACTTGATTCATACATACAGAGATCTTTAGGAAGGTGTCTTAATAGATAGCTCATCTTCGATAACAGCATCACCGAAACATTTCCAAAAGAATCATAGCTATATTTGAAGACCTCAAGAAGTTGGTCGTAATAGTTTTTCCAAACCCAAAAATCAATTGGTCTATGCCAATAAGGAACAAAACCTTTTTTAAGCTTTCTTTTAAAGGATCTTGATAAGAGATGCTGATCCGTGTTCTTTCCTAATAAGTTTCGAGAATAATCAAACTCCAAGGACTGTTCTCTATCTTGCTCATACTTTTTAGGATTTTCCTGATACCGTTTGGCATCTTCATCCAAAAGTTTTTGCATTTCTTCACGAATGAGTTTTACTTGTTCACGGGGACAATTTTTGGCACTCGTGCAAGTTGAAAGACAACTAGATTCACATAAAGGTCTACTGAGAGGGAAATCAACGACTAATTGTTTAAGTCCATATTGAGTAATCCATGCCGTAATAATCGCATCGCGATCATCAGTTTCCTCATCCTTAACTTGATGAAGAGATTTAAGGAACCAGCGCTTTTTATCTGGATAATACTCAAGGAGGGAAAGAAAGAAGTTCTCTTTTTTTCCACCACCAAAACTTAAACCTGCGATGTTTCTTATTGTTTCCAAAATAAACCTTATAAAGGACGTTCTATTTCAAAAGGAAGAACTGTCATTCCAAATTTTTCTGCTTTTTGCTGAATGACGGAACGTGCTTCTCCATTATGAACAAGCAGAAAGCACCCACCTCCTCCAGCACCACACATCTTAGTACCAAAAACATCGGACTCAAGTTTCACTTCTTTAACAAAGTCTTTGATTTTTTCTGTAGTAATTCCAGGAAACAGCTCTTCTCTAGCAACTCCTTCAGCAGCAATTAAGGGAGCGATTTCTTCATAACGATTATTTTTGATTGCTTGATAAGTCTGATGAGAGATCTCTGCAATCTTTTTTAAACCATTAATGATTCGAGGATTTTTATCAAAGAAGCCTTTATAAACTTCCCAGTTATTGATCCCGGAAGCACGGGATTGACCTGAATAAATGAGGGAAAGATGCATTTCAAGATAATCTTTTAACTCTGGCGTAAAGAGCTGCTCCACTTCAATGTAACCTTCCTTACCAACGATGCCTAAAATCCCACCAGTAAGGGCCGGATAATAATCCTGATAGCCAGCAACACCTTGGTTAAGAATTCGACTCTCCACTCCCTTTACTCTTTGAACGGCCATAGAGACATCAAAGTCAGAGTGAGTAAAAGCACAAAGGGCCTTATAAAGAGTAACTCCCATAGCTGAAGAGCCACCTAGTCCAGAACCGGCCGGAGCTCCGGATGATAAGTTAATGCGAAGATTAGAGTTAAGATTAAATAAAGTGAGAATTTGCAGAATGAACGTCATCTCTTTAAACATGTCAGTGTAAAGAACATTGTGACGAGTCAGTTCTGAGGACCTCCAGGAATAGATTTTTCCATAATCCTCTGAATGAATTTCAATTCCATCAAAGTCAGTTTTAATGAGTTCAACATTGGCCTTTAAAGAGGTCGCAACATTAAGAGTTATAACATTTTCTAAAATTAAATTAATCGGTTCTATATCAAGAGTTCCTCCAACGAGGTCGACTCTTACACTTCCACTGTTAGTTACCTGCATTTAAAATTCCAATATAAGGGAGTTCACGATATCGACCAGCATAATCCAGGCCATACCCAATCACAAATTTATCTTCAATCTCAAAACCTAAATAATCGATCTTAACTTGGTGCTTAAGCTTACTAGGCTTAAACAGAAGAGAGGCAAGACGAATTTCTTTTGGTCTTCTCACTTCTAACATTTCCATTAACGTCTTAATCGTCAAACCAGTATCAACGATGTCCTCTACAATAAGAACGTTCTTTCCTTCCAGATTGGCCGTAATATCCATATCCAGGCGAACATTTCCTGAACTGGTTACTCCATCTCCGTAAGAAGATAATGAAATGAATTCTAGTTTAAGTGGTAAATTAATTTTTTTAATGAGGTCTGAACAAAAGATAAAAGCGCCTTTCAGGACACAAATAACCACAAGGTCTTGTCCTTCAAAATCTTTTGTAATGTTTGCTCCTAATTCTTGAATTCGATGACTAATTTCTTCTTCAGTAATTAAAGCTTCAGGACTAAATAGTTCCATAAATATTCCTCATATTTAACAATAAGAATTGTTCAAAATTTCGCCCAGCCCACCAGCGCCAGGGACAATATACTGATTAGGGTTTAGCCCTTTCTCATCATCCCAATAAAGACCAGGAATAGCATCTAAAACTTTTTGCTCTGAAAGTCCTCTATCAAGTCTTAAGGCCACTATTTGAAGCTCAGGGCAAGCAGCAGTGACTTTTTTGAGATATTCTGGAGTGATAATAAGATGCATGGCAATCATCATTCTGGCCTTACCACCGACTTTATTTTGGTAGTGCTCATAGGCCTGAACAATCGTTCCACCTGTGGCTCCCATGGGATCAGGAAAAAGCACAATCGCATCATCAACATCTCCGCCAATTTTGGAGCCGGAAACGTTGACACCTGTCACTTTCCCTAACTCGTCAGTAAGTCTTGCTACATAGAAATGATCCTGGCGAACCAGGCTTGGAGTCATTAAGTAATTCAACTTGTTATAACAGAGATGAGAGGGATAGGTTCCAGCACGTGCAAGATCGACACTCACACATCGAACATCCGGGTCCACAATTTCCCCTTCATAAACAGCTTCTGAGTGCGAGTCCTTCATTCGAGTATCGAGTTTGACCATTTTACGAGGAAAAAAAAGGTCAATCACATTATCCATCAGATAAGAATAAAGCATGCTCGTCAATTCGTTGATTTGTGGCTGATAGGTCTCCGGGTGTCCAAGTTTTGCCAGCAAAGACAGCATAAGAGGTGAAGAAACGATATGAACGTTTGCACCATAATTGTGTTTAATTTCATTAGGTAGAAATTGTAACTTCTGATGTTGAGAGTCCTGTGCCATAAATCATCCTTCTTTGTGAAAGGATAACATGGCAAAAAAAGAAATGTCTCTTATTTCGGTACTAACAACCTAAAGAATTGGCCAGTGGCCCCATTTCTTCTTCCAGAGGGAGAAGGGCCTGATCACTATCTTCATCATAGTAGTAATGGCCTAAGCAACGTGCCTCATAGTGATCAGTCTCACCAAGAAGAACACGGCTTTCAATATTAGAAAGTCTTTGAGAGCGAGTTGCCTCACTTCCACAAACCGTGCAAACTGCTTTTAATTTCTTTACATCAGTAGCCATGGCCAGAAGATCAGATATAGGGCCAAAAGGTTGCCCCTTATAATCCAGATCAAGTCCAGCACAAATCACACGATAACCACGAGCTGCAAGTTTTTTGACAACAGTGATAACAGACTCATCAAAAAACTGAACTTCATCAATAGCAACAACACGAGTTGAATCTTTAAGACGTAGAAGGATATCAACTGCATTTTCAACAGGCTCAGCTTTAATAGATTGAGATGAGTGAGAAACCACATCTTCTTTATCGTAACGAACATCGATGGCCGGCTTAAAGATCTGAACCCTTTGCTTTCCAATCTGTGCTCTTTTCACTAAACGAATAAGTTCTTCAGTTTTACCAGAAAACATAGGCCCGCAGATGACCTCAATGGCCCCAGCACGATACATGTGTGTCATGTCTCAAATTCCTTAAGTTACGATTTGTGTGTGTCTTAGATAATTTCAAAAAAGGGGCGGAAAGACAACGTAAGCCAATTTTTTAAATGACTGAATTCTCATCCTGTAAGAAAAAAAAAGGGAATACTTTCCTTTGAACCTAAATAAAAAATGGCAAGGTCAATAAAGTTAGTATCATAAAAATCACTAATAATGGGGAAACCAGCACCACTAAACTAAAAGATCGGCTTGCCCCCAGATTTCCACGAAGACCTGCGTAGAGAAGAAAATAGTAGTAAAGAAACTGAAAAAACTCCCCAATAAAAGGGATTATTCCCAGAACGTGAGAACTGAGAGCATGAGTGGTGATTTCATCAGCTATTTTTTCTCGATCCAGTTTAGGATTAAGCCATCTAATAAATAAGCGAATAACCCATGCCCAGTAACTGTTGATGATCAGAGCGGCAATGGGAAAGAATAAGATATCCAGAGCGGTTGAAAGCACAAAGAAAGCATAGCCACTGGACATAGAACGAGAAAAGAGACCTCCCAGTTCTACTCCAGAAAATGAGCTCCCTACGCCGATAATAAAAAAGTTAAGAATAAGAATCTTTAAAAAACCTCGCAGGATAGAAAAAACCCATGAGACTCCTATGGCTTCTGCTAAAGTAAGCGGCTTAAGAGAGAATTCTGATGTGGAAGGCATTTGGAAACGAAATTGTCCATGCACCTTAAAAGGGTGAACCAGGACGGTGAAGTAAGTTTCCAAAATATCTTTAAATGAATTCATCATGCTATTTTAACATATCCTTGAGGGTTAATGGAAAATTTTCCGATCTCAGGAAATGAACCTTATATTCGTGAGTAATATTGGCCACAATGATCTCTTGCCCATAGGAAACTATGGATAACTCCTGCCCCATAACATCCAGTCGCAGATTATCCTCAGATAAGATCTGTCTTAGTTGGCTGGTTGTAAGATTTGAGACCCTTTGACCTTGATCATAGTTAGATAAATTAAAAATGACCTGGAATAATTCCTGAACCTTCTCTTCATTCAAGGGTTGCTCACTTATAAATTCCAGAGGCTCTCGATTCTTTACTGTAATACTTAGTTCTTCAGGTCCCTGATAAAAAGTCACGTTAAGAGAGTCAAAGTTTTTAAACTCAGAAGGAGGGATGATTTTCTTATCCCAATAATCCTGAAGTTGGATTAAGAAAACTCTTAAAGTTCCTCCGATCGCTTCGTAAGCATTACCTTCTGAATCAAATAAAAAAGCATCTGCCTTATCTTTATAAGGAAGATAAATTTCCCATTTCAATTCCGATGGATAGAAAGTCATCTCCCCTAGTTTATTCTTCTTCAGTTTAGGATCAGCTTTAATTTTTCTTTTGATATTTATTTGAGTGATAAGGCTTCGAAACTTACCGGCCAGATCCTCATGGACCTCTATTCCTTTCATTGGAGGAGGTAAAGTCGCATTCCTTTTAAAGTCTAATTCAAAGTCCAACGCCCCATCTGGTTTAATGGCCACTGATTCATACTCAAGTTTGGGATAGTAACGAAATAACTGTCTTTCTAATAATTCTTGGTTTGTTTTACTTAAGAGTCCTTTTAACTCATCAAGTTTTAACTCATTCAGATTATCCTCATGAGTGTGAATTTGAGTTGTTTCCGTATCAATCACGGCAAGGTAAACATCCTCATCCTTTTTTAAATAAAAAGCAGACTTATCAAGGTTTAATTCACCCAAAGTGTAGTTTACTTCATTAACTTTAAAGGAAGGCCCTTTGACCTCAACTTCCCCTTCAACTTTCCGGACTTCTTTTAAGTTTTTCAACATTCTTACTAGACGAGTCAGGTCATTATGGGAAAGAAGCTCATCTCCATTCTTCCATTGCTCATCTACTTTTTGAGCGCGGAAATCTTTTGTTTCAATAAGCACAATCTCTTCAGTAATAACACGATTCGCGATAAGAGATTGCTTGAAGTTTTCTTCAACTCTTTTTTCCTGGAAAAAATATGTTCCAATCAGTAATGCTATCAAAACAATAAATAACCAAAGATTTAACTTCATAGAAGCCTTCTGCGTCTGTAAATAAATATTGCCGCTCCAAAGAAAACTATAGGAACGATAATAATTGAAATCACAAAAATCATTTGTATATGAATAGCACTGAGAATAACCGGTTCATTTTCAGTCACAGTTCTATTAAACGAAAGAATCCCTTCATCACTTAACATCCATGAAAGAGCGTTCAAGAATAAAGTACCGTTACCTGACTGTGTTTGATAACCATTGGCCAAAAATGAACTTGATCCTAAGAGAACCATTCTGGAGTTAGCTGTTGTTTGAGTGCTTTCTCCAATACCTATTAATCCAATGGGACCAGGAATATCCTGACCTTCCTGGTAATCAGCCCGACCTTTTGTCACTCCATTCAGATCTGTTTCGGCCCAACTTCCAGGAAACTGCGAAGTAAAAGCAAGTAAAGTAGCCGTATCTTGTCCTTCTAAAATTTGAACCGAAGAAGCTAGCGGGAAAATCGTTCTTTGATTAAGACCTGCAGTGACAGGATGCTCTGGATTATAGGAAGTCACAATGGGTATTGTTGCTTCTGCTCCTTGAACAGTCGAAAGACGATCAATGACAATGTCTTCCCCTAAGGCCAGACCATAGTCATAGGCCAGAATATTCAGATTTTTATAGAGATTCTTTTTAAAAGCGGGGGCCAGAGCAAG